>JBKBVA010000075.1:0-10054 GCA_046289665.1 Allosphingosinicella sp. | reverse complement strand
GAAGGTGGTGTGGTGGGCTTTTGCCTGCTGCAGGTCGAGCGTCGCGGCGAGCACGCCGGTCTCGGTCGCGCCGAATTCGGCGAGCATGTCGCCGCGCTCGTCGCAGATGAAGCTGTGGCCGTAGAAACGCTGGCCGTCCTCGGTGCCGATGCGGTTGGCGGCGACGACGGGAACGACGTTCGAGACGGCGTGGCCGATCATTGCGCGGCGCCACATGCGGCTGGTGTCGAGATCGGGATCGTGCGGCTCGGCGCCGATCGCGGTCGGGAAGAGCAGGATCTCGGCGCCGAGGAGCATCAGGCTGCGCGCCGTCTCCGGATACCATTGGTCCCAGCACACGCCGGCGCCGATCGTGCCGTAGGGCGACTTGAACGTCCGGAAGCCGGTATTGCCGGGGCGGAAGTAGAATTTCTCCGAATAGCCGGGGCCGTCGGGAATGTGGCTCTTGCGGTAGACGCCCTGCACCGCGCCTTGGTCGTCGACCATGGCGAGGCTGTTATAGTGATGGTGCCCGTCCGCTTCGAAGAAGCTGGTCGGGATCCACACGCCGAGCTCTGCGGCGAGGGCCTGCATCGCCTTCACCACCGGATGTTCGTCGGCGGGCAGGGCGCGGGTGAAATGGCCCTCGTCCTGGGTGCGGCAGAAATAATGGCCCTCGAACAATTCGGGGGGCAGGATCAGCTTCGCCCCCTTGCCCGCCGCCTCGCGGACGAGTTCGGTGACGGCGGCGATATTCTCCTCCACGCAATCGGTGAAGGCGAGCTGGAGGGCGGCGACGGTGAGCTGGGTCATGCGCAGCAGATAGGGCCGAGGAGCGCCCCCGCCTAGGCCCTTGGCATCTGCTGGCTGATGCAGTGGAAGCTGCCGCCGCCGGTCAGCACATGGTCGGCGCGCAGGCCCACCGCCCTGCGGCCGGGGAAGAGGGCGCCGATCGCCTCCACCGCGGCGGCGTCGTTGGGCGCGCCGTAGACCGGGACGACCACCGCCGCATTGCCGATGTAGAAGTTCATGTAGGAGGCTGGGACGACCTCTCCGTCCCGCAGCACCCGGCCCGGGGAGGGGAGGGGCACCACGTCGACGCCGAGCGCCTCGGCCCGGTGGCGCGCGTCGAGGAAGACGGCCGCGTTCGGATCGTCCGCGCCGGCCGGCTCCGGGATGGCGAGGCGATTCTCGCCGACGAAGCGGGCGAGATTGTCGACATGGCCGTCCGTATGGTCGTTGAGCAGGCCTTCGCCGAGCCACAGCAGCCGCGTCGCGCCGAGATCGGCGAACAGCCGCCGCTCGATCTCCTCGCGGGTCAGGCCGGGATTGCGGTTCGGGTTGAGCAGGCATTGCTCGGTGGTGACGAACAGGCCGGTGCCGTCGGTGTCGATCGCGCCGCCTTCGAGGATCCATTCGTGCCGCACCGGATCGAGGTCCGCCGTCTCGGCCAGACGGAGCCCGATCGTGTCGTCGCCCTCGAGATCGTATTTGCCGCCCCAGCCGTTGAAGCGGAAGCTCTTGGCGACGCGCCCCGGCCCGGCGAGCAGCACGATCGGCCCGGTGTCGCGCAGCCAGATGTCGCCGAACCTTTCCTCGACCACGGTCGCGAAGGGGGCGAGCGCCTCGGCGGCCCGGACCGACTCGGGATCGGCCGCCACCAGCCGCACCTCCTCGCCCGCCCCGTCGGCATGGACGGCGCGCGCGAAGGCGGCGACTTCCTCGCGCCCCGCCTCGAGATCGTCCTCCCAGAGGTCGGGATGGCTCGGAAAGCCGATCCAGACGAAATCGTGCGGCGCCCATTCGGCGGGCTGGCGGACGCTCATTGCGCGGCGGCGGCCCGGCTGCGGTCGCGGATGGCGCGGAATTCGTCGCCTTCGTTCCAGTTCGGCCAGTCGGTTGTGGTCGCCAGCTCGCGGCCGATCTGCCAGAAGATCTGGAGCTCGCGGATCGCGCCCGACCAGTCCCAGCTCTCGTCATATTCGTCCTTGGGGCCGTGATAGCGGTTGGCGCGGTAATCGTCGGCCCAGGCCTGGCCGGCCGCGGTGCCGCCGTCGACGAGGTCGTTGCCGAGCTTGGCGTAGATCATCGGCACGCCCTGCTTGGCGAGGCTGAAATGGTCCGAGCGGTAATAATAGCCGGCCTGGGGCGAAGGCTCGGGCTGGATGGTGAGGCCGTGGGCCCGCGTCGCGCGCTCGACATAGCGGTCGAGCTCGGACTTGCCGCCGCCGATCGCGACGAAGTCGCGGGCGTCGCCGGCGAGGCTGAGGCTGTCCATGTTGATGCCCCCCACCGTCCGGGCCAGCGGGTAGATCGGGTTCTCGCCATAATATTTGGAGCCGAGCAGGCCCGATTCCTCGGCGGTGACGGCGAGGAAGACGATCGAGCGGTCCGGCGCCCCGGCCTTGGCATGGGCTTCGGCGAGGGCGATCAGCGCGGCGGTGCCGGTGGCGTTGTCGGTCGCGCCGTTGCAGATGTCGTCGCCGTCGGGCGCCGGCGTGCAGCGGCCGAGATGGTCCCAATGGGCGGTGTAGACGACATATTCGTCCGGCCGGGTCTTGCCCGGCAGGATGCCGACGACGTTGCGCGACGCCTGGCGCTTCACCTCGTTGGTCAGCGACACCGAGGCGCGCTGGCCGAGCGGCTCGGCGCGGAAGCCCGGCTGCTTCGCCGCCTCGGCGAGGGCGGAGAAATCCTTGCCGCCATTGGCGAACAGGGACTTCGCGGCGTCCTCGGTGAGCCAGCCGATCACCTTCGACTGGTCCATGTGGTTGCCGGGATCGTCCATATTGTACTGGGCGCCGGTCCAGGAGGATTCGACCACGTTCCAGCCGTAGGAGGCCGGCTCGGTCTGGTGGACGATCAGCGCGCCGGCCGCGCCCTGGCGTGCCGCTTCCTCATATTTGTAGGTCCAGCGGCCGTAATAGGTCATCGCGCGGCCGCCGAACGGCCCCTCGAGATCGGTGTCCTGCCAGTCGGGATCGTTGACGAGGATGACGACCGTCTTCCCCTTCACGTCGACACCGGCATAGTCGTTCCAGCCGCGCTCGGGCGCGTTGATGCCGTAGCCGACGAAGACGAGTTCGCTGTCGTCGAGCGAGACTGTGTCGGTGAGGCGATAGGTGTTGGCGACGAAATCCTTGCGGAAATCGAGGCTGAGCGGCCGGGCGCCGCCCGCGATCGTCATCGCGCCGGGCGTCGCCACATTCTCGGCCAGCGGCACCTTCTGGAACCAGCTGCCCTTATTGCCGGGCTTGAGGCCCACCTCCTCGAACCGCTTCGCGAGATAGGCGACGGTCTTCTCCTCGCCCGCCGTGGTCGGCGCGCGGCCTTCGAAGCTGTCGTCCGACATGATCCGGGTCGCCGTCCTCAACGTCTCCAGCGAGATGGGCGGGCCGGTATAGGCGGCGGCGCTTTCCCGCTCCGCACTGGTAGCGCAGGCGCCGAGCAAAAGGGCGGCGGCGACGGCCGGGGCGGCGGCGGAACGAAGCGTCATCGGCAAACTCCCATACTGTCCCCCGCCGCGGCTATTGGCAGCAACCCGGAGGCCGCGCAAGCTTGCGCCCGGCCGCAGGCGCTGCCAGACTGGACCGTGGCCACTTGGGCTAGGCCATTGGGGGTGTTCAATGATTCATCGTTTCTTCGTTGCGCTGAGCGCGGCTGTCCTGTTGCCTGCGGCCGCGCCGCCGGCCGATCCCGCCAAGGCGTTCGGCAGCCGGGAAAGCATTCTCGACATCAGCCTGTCGCCCAGCGGCAAGAAGCTCGCCTTCATCGAGCCGGGTCCGGGCCAGTCGACGGTGCTCTACACCGTCGCCACCGACGGCAGCGGTCAGCCCAAGAAGGCGGGCACCGCCGACGGGAAGCCGGAGCGGCTGAGCTCGTGCGGGTGGGTGTCCGAGGTGCGCCTGGTCTGCACCGTCTTCCTGGTGATGGACGACACCGGGGACATGGCCGGCAAGCCGGTCGGCGTGACGCGGCTGATCGCGCTCAACGAGGACGGCAGCAACATGAAGATGCTGAGCCGCCCGGCACGCCCCGACGACATCTACGTCTCGTTCGGCGGCGGCAGCATCATCGACTGGCTGCCTGGCGACGACGGCGCCGTGATCATGGGCCGCGAATATGTTCCGGAGCACAAGGCTGCGTCCCGGATGACGGACAAGCGGGAAGGCTTTGGCGCCGACCGGATCGACACCAACGATCTCGGTTCCAAGCCGGTCGAGGCGCCGAAGAAGAACGCGTCGCGCTACATCAGCGACGGCCGCGGGACGATCCGGATCATGGCCATGCGCGACATTGCGGGCGGAGGCGGCTACGCCAGCGGCAAGACGATCTACCACTACCGGGCCAAGGGCTCGCGCGACTGGAAGGATCTCTCCACCTACGATTCGATCACCAGCGAGGGCTTCCGGCCGGTCGCCGTCGATCCCGATCTCGACGTCGCCTACGGCTTCAAGGTCGAGAGGGGACGCAACGTGCTCTACAGCATGGCGCTGGACGGCACGAAGAAGGAGACGCGGGTGTTCGCCCATCCGCATGTCGACGTCTCCGGCACGGTGCGGATCGGCCGCGGCCAGCGTGTCGTCGGCGCCGCTTATTCGACCGACAAGCCGGAGGCGGTTTACTTCGATCCCGAGCTGGAGCGGCTCGCCAAGGCGCTGTCGAAGGCGCTGCCGGGCCTTCCGCTGATCCACTTCGCCGATTCGAGCGCCGACGAGAAGAAGCTTCTCCTCTGGGCGGGAAGCGACGTGGACCCGGGCCGCTACTATCTGTTCGACAAGGACACCAAGCAGCTCAACGAGTTGATGCTCGCCCGGCCCCAGCTGGAGGGCGCCACGCTCGCGCCGATGAAGCACGTCACCTACAAGGCCGCCGACGGCACCGACGTCCCGGCCTATCTGACCATGCCGGCCGGCGGGGCGACGAAGGGCCTTCCGGCGATCGTGATGCCGCACGGCGGCCCGAGCGCCCGCGACGAGTGGGGCTTCGACTGGCTGGTCCAGTATTTCGCCAGCCGCGGCTATGCCGTGCTCCAGCCCAATTACCGCGGGTCCGCCGGCTACGGCGAGGCCTGGTTCCAGAATAACGGCTTCCAGTCCTGGAAGACCGCGATCGGCGACGTCAACGACGCCGGCCGCTGGCTGGTCAAGGAAGGGATCGCCGATCCGGCGAAGCTCGGCATCGTCGGCTGGTCCTATGGCGGCTATGCGGCGCTGCAGTCGGGCGTGCTCGATCCCGATCTGTTCAAGGCGGTGGTCGCGGTCGCGCCGGTCACCGATCTCGGCCTCATCGTCGAGGAAGCGCGGACCTGGTCCAACTCACGCGTGGTGGCGAGCTTCATCGGCAGCGGGCCCCATGTGCGCGAGGGCTCGCCGGCCCAGAATGCCGACAAGATCAAGGCGCCGGTGCTGATGTTCCACGGCACCCACGATCTCAACGTCGCGGTCCACCACGCCAAGTTGATGGAGGACCGGCTGAAGGCGGCCGGCAAGAAGGCGGAGCTGGTCGTGTATCCCGCGCTCGACCACGGGCTCGACGACACCGCCGCGCGGCAGGACATGCTGACGCGGACGGACGCGTTCCTGCGCGCCGCGATGAACCTCCGCTAAAGGCGGGCGGCACCCGCGCAACGGAAAAGGGCGGCTCCTCGCGGAGCCGCCCTTTCTTCGTTCCGCCCGGGGCGGGGAGACCCGATCAGCGCGAGTAGAACTCGACGACCAGGTTCGGCTCCATGCGGACCGGATAGGGGACCTCGTCCAGCGTCGGGACGCGGTTGAAGGTGACCTTGGTGGCGCCGTCCGGAACCACGTAATCGGGGATTTCGCGCTCGGCGAGGCTCTGCGCCTCCATGACCAGCGCCATTTCCTGCGCCTTGGGGCCGAGCTCGATGACGTCGCCGACATCGACGCGGCGGGACGCGATGTTGCACTTCACGCCGTTCACCCGGATGTGGCCGTGGTTGACGATCTGGCGCGCCGCCCAGATGGTGGGGGCGAACTTGGCGCGGTAGACCACCATGTCCAACCGGCGCTCGAGCAGGCCGATCAGGTTCTGGCCGGTGTCGCCCTTCATCCGCGCCGCCTCGGTATAGGTGCGCTTGAACTGCTTCTCGGTGACGTCGCCGTAATAGCCCTTCAGCTTCTGCTTGGCGCGCAGCTGGATGCCGAAGTCCGACATCTTGCCCTTGCGGCGCTGGCCGTGCTGTCCGGGGCCGTATTCGCGGCGGTTGACCGGGCTCTTGGGACGTCCGAAGACGTTTTCGCCCATCCGCCGGTCGAGTTTGTACTTGGCGCTGCTGCGCTTGCTCATCGTAAAGCTCCAATTTGCTTGTTCAGTTTCCCGGACCGCACCGCCGGCCCTCGAAACATGTTCGAAGCCGACGCGGCTGCCGCTTCACCGGGAGTGCGGAGCCAATTGCGAGCGCGGCACATGGCTGCTCCCGCCGGGGAAGTCAACCGCGTGCCGCGCGGATAGGGGTGGGAAAGCGGGCCGGCCCCGCCCCGCGCCCGGGCTCAGGAGCCCGACTTGTTGACCTGCTGGGTCTGGGCCCGCTCGATCGCGTCCTGCTGCATGCGGCGCTGCTCGGCCCACTGCTCGGCGGTCATGCAGACGCGCTTGCCGCCGAGGCGGCTGCCGGTTTCCTTGTAGGTCTTGCAGATCTGCTTCGCCTTCTGGCGGTCGTCGCTGTCGTCGGCGGCGACGGCGGGACCCGCGGTTCCGGCCAAAACGAGCGCACCCAACGCAATTACCATCTTCATTGAAAATTCTCCCACAATCCCGTCGATTGTCACACAAACAGACGTAAACGTCAAACTCGACAGCGGCGCCGCGCCCCTGCAAAGGGGGCGGCATGGACAGCAACATCACCCCGCCCGAAGCCTGCCGCGACATGGCCGAGGTGCGCCAGGGCGTCGACGCGGTCGACCGCGAAATCGTCGCGCTGCTCGCCCGACGCTTCGGCTATATGGATGCGGCGGCGCGGATCAAGCCGGACCGCGAAAGCGTCCGCGACGAGGCGCGCAAGGCCGAAGTGCTCCGCAACGTCGCGGCCCATGCCGAGCGCCACGGCATCCCGGCGGCGCCGCTCGCCGCTCTGTGGGAAGGGCTGGTCGAGGCGTCGATCGCCTACGAGTTCGACCGATACGACGCGATACGCGCGGGCGGGAAGGCGGCCGCGGCCGGCTGAGCCGCCTCAGTCGCGCGATTTGCGCCCGGTGCGCGGATCGGTGAGGGCGCGGACCATGCCCCGCATCGCCTGCACCTCGCGGTTCGACCAGCCCGCCTTGGTGAGAATGGTGCGGATCGTGTTCTTGGTCGCCGGCGTGCGGTCGGGCGGGAAGAAATAATCGGCCTTCTCCAGCGCCGCCTCCATCTGCCCGATCAGCCCTTCGAGCTGCGCCTGGGTGGCGCGGGGCTCGGCCGGATCGCCCTCGGTGGGCACGAGAAGCGCCCCGCCCTTCGACCATTCGTAGGCGACGAGGATCACCGCCTGGGCGAGGTTGAGCGAGCGGAATTCGGGATTGATCGGCACGGTCAGGATCTTGCCCGCGATCGCCACTTCCTCGGTCTCGAGCCCGGACCGTTCCGCGCCGAAGAGCACCGCCGAGGGTTCGGCGAAGCTCCGGATTTCCCGCGCCGCCTCCTCCGGCGTCACCACCGGCACCACCAGCCCCCGCTTGCGCACCGTCGTCGCATAGACATGGGCGCAATCCGCCACCGCTTCGGCGACGCTGCCGAAAACCCGCGCCCGCTCCAGCACGATATCGGCGCCCGACGCCGCGGGCCCGGCCGCCGGGTTCGGCCACCCGTCGCGCGGCGCGACGAGGCGCAGGTCGGTGAGCCCGAAATTGAGCATGGCACGCGCGGCCTTGCCGATATTCTCGCCGAGCTGCGGGCGCACGAGGACGATGGCGGGGGGGATGCCTCGGCCGCCTGCGTCGCTCCCCGGTCTTTCCCCGGGACAGTCGGATGCCGTCTCTGGTTCCCGCTCATCCTGAGGAGCCGCTGAGCTTGTCGAAGCGGCGTCTCGAAGGACCCCGCGTTTCGCGAGCCTCTTGATATCGTCCCAGTCGCCGCGGATCAGGGCCTCCTTCTTGGCCCGGCTCCAGCCCTTGATCCGCCGCTCTGCGGCAAATGCGCTGTCGCGGTCGGGAAACCGTTCCGCCCACACCAGCTCCACCGGACGGCGGTCGCGGGTAAAGCCGGGGATCGCGCCGGACGTGTGCTGGGCAATCCTGCTGTCGAGATCGTCGGTGTGGCCGACATAATATTTTCCGTCCGAGCAGCGGAGCATATAGGCGTGGAAGTCTTGCAGGTGCCGGTCCTTCGATGCGGGCCTTCGTCACGGGCGGACGCTGGCGCGTCCACCCTGCTCAGTCCCTACTCAGGATGAGCGGGAAAAACGCAGCCGGCGCCTTAGATCAACCCGCCGATCCTGAGTAGCCGGTACGTGAGACGAAAGGCCTCGCCCGATCTACCCCTCGTCCTCCGTCTCGCCCACCGTGCCGGCGAATTCCTCGAAGTCGCGGGCCTCGCGGAAGTCCTTGTAGACGCTGGCGAAGCGGATGTAGGCGACGGTGTCGAGCGCTTTAAGGCCGTTCATCACCAGCTCGCCGATCCGGGCCGAATCGATCTCGCTCTCGCCGCTGGTCTCGATCTGGCGCTGGACCGAGGAGATCAGCCGGTCGATCCGCTCCTGCGGCAGGGCCCGCTTGCGGCAGGCGATGGCGATCGAGCGCTCGAGCTTGGACCGGTCGAACGATTCGCGGCGGTTGCCGGACTTGACGATGGTGAGCTCGCGCAGCTGGACGCGCTCGAAGGTGGTGAAGCGCGCGCCGCAATCCTCGCACTGCCGCCGCCGCCGGATCGCCGCCCCGTCCTCGGCGGGGCGGCTGTCCTTCACCTGGCTGTTCTCATGGGCGCAGAAGGGGCAGCGCAAACCGGCTTCCTATCGGTCCTGGTAGATCGGGAAGCGCGCGCACAGCGCCCGCACCCGGTCGCGCACCGCGGCCTCGACCGCGCCGTTGCCCTCATGGCCGTTGCCGCGCAGGCCCTCCAGCACGTCGGCGATCATGTCGGCGATGTCGCGGAACTCGGCGACGCCGAAGCCGCGGGTGGTGCCGGCGGGCGAGCCGACGCGGATGCCGCTGGTCTTGATCGGCGGCAGCGGGTCGAAGGGGATGCCGTTCTTGTTGCAGGTGATGGCGGAGCGCTCCAGCGCCTCGTCGGCGTCGCGGCCGGTGATGCCGAGCGGGCGCAGGTCGACGAGGGCGAGGTGGGTGTCGGTGCCGCCGGCCACGAGGTCGGCGCCGCGCTCCCTGAGGCGCCCGGCGAGCGCCTGGGCATTCTCGATCACGGCGCGCGCATAGCTCTTGAAGCCCGGCTGCAGCGCCTCGCCGAACGCCACCGCCTTGGCGGCGATGACGTGCATCAGCGGCCCGCCCTGGAGGCCCGGGAAAACGGCCGAGTTGATCTTCTTGGCGATCTCCTCGTCGTCGGTCAGCACCATGCCGCCGCGCGGGCCGCGCAGCGTCTTGTGGGTGGTGGTGGTGACGACATGGGCGTGGCCGAAGGGGGAGGGGTGCTCGCCCGCCGCCACCAGGCCGGCGAAATGGGCCATGTCGACCATGAAGATCGCGCCGACCTCGTCCGCGATCGCGCGGAAGCGGGCGAAGTCGATGTGGCGGGGGTAAGCCGATCCGCCCGCGATGATCAGGCGGGGGCCATGCTCCCTCGCCAGCGCCTCGACCTGGTCGAAGTCGATGCGATGGTCGTCCTGCCGCACCCCGTACTGGACGGCGTTGAACCATTTGCCCGACATGGCCGGCTTGGCGCCGTGGGTGAGGTGGCCGCCGGCGTCGAGGCTCATGCCGAGGATGGTGTCGCCGGGCCTGGTCAGCGCCAGCATCACCGCGCCGTTCGCCTGCGCGCCCGAATGCGGCTGGACGTTGGCGAAGCCGCAGCCGAACAGCGCCTTGGCACGCTCGATCGCCAGCGTCTCGACCGCGTCGGACGGCGCGCAGCCCTGATAGTAGCGGCGGCCCGGATAGCCTTCCGCATATTTGTTGGTGAGCAC
>JBKBVA010000074.1:0-10297 GCA_046289665.1 Allosphingosinicella sp. | reverse complement strand
GTCGAAGGCGACGCCGGTGGCGGCAAAATCCCCATGAGCGGTGCCGCCGGCGGCCTCGGCGATCTCGCCCGCGGTCCAGAGGGGCGCGCTCACGCCGCGCACTCCCGGGCGACCTCGACGTCGTCGAACGGGAGGATCGCGTCGCCGACGATCTGGCCCTGTTCGTGGCCCTTGCCGGCGAGGAGGACGATGTCGTCGCCGCTCGCCTCGGCGATGGCGGCGGCGATGGCGTCGCGGCGGCCGGCGACCTCGCGGGCGCCGGGCGCGGCCTCGACGATGGCCCGGCGGATCGCCGCCGGATCCTCGCTGCGCGGATTGTCGTCGGTGACGATCACCACGTCGGCGAGCCGCGCCGCCACCGCGCCCATTTCGGCGCGCTTGCCGACGTCGCGGTCGCCGCCGGCGCCGAAGACGATGACGAGGCGGCCCCTGGCGTGCGGGCGCAGCGCCTCGACCGCCGCCTCGATCGCGTCCGGCGTGTGGGCATAATCGACATAGACGGGCGCGCCCGCGCGGCTGATCACCGCCCGCTCGAGCCGCCCGCGCACCGGCTGGACGCGGGCGAGGCTGGCGAGCGTCGGGGCGAGTTCCCCGCCGGTGGCGAGGACGAGGCCGGTGGCGGTCAGCGCGTTCGCCGCCTGATAGGCGCCGATCAGCGGGAGATCGACCTTGTGCACCGCCCCCTCCGCCTCGATCGTCAGCCGCTGGCCGAGCTGGGTCGCCTCGCGCGAGACCAGCTTCAGCGTCTCGCCGCGCTTGCCCACGGTGAGCAGGCGCAGCCCGCGCGCCCGGCAGCGGCGGATCACCTCGTCGGACCGGGGGTCGTCGGTCCACAGCACGGCGGCGCCGTCCGCGTCGACCACCTCGCTGAACAGCCGCATCTTGGCCTCGAAATAGGCCTCCATCGTGCCGTGATAATCGAGATGGTCGCGGCTGAAATTGGTGAAGGCGGCGGCCCGCACCGGCAGGCCTTCGGTGCGATATTGCGAAAGGCCGTGGCTGGACGCCTCGAACGCGGCGTGGGTGACGCCCTCGCGCGCCAGGCCCGCCATGTTGGAGAGGAAGGTGACGATGTCGGGCGTGGTGAGGCCGGTCGTCACCTGGTCGTCGGCGGTGGTGACGCCGAGCGTGCCGACCGACGCCGAGACGTGGCCCGACATCCGCCACAGCTGCCGCACCAGCTCGACGTTGGAGGTCTTGCCGTTGGTGCCGGTGACGGCGACCACCGTCTTCGGGAAGGGCTGGAAGAATTTCGCGGCGAGCGCGGCGAAGGCGCGGCGCGGCTCCTCCGCCTCGACGTGAACCGCCCCCTCGACGCGCGCGCCGGGGCGGGCGACCACGGCGACGGCCCCGGCCTGGACCGCCTGGTCGATGAAGTCCTCGCCGTTGAAGACGCTGCCCGGGAAGGCGCCGAAGACGGTGCCGGGGGCGACCTTGCGGTGGTCGATTGCGAAGCCGGTGACGGAAGCATCGCCCCCGCCGCCGCCGATCAGCGAGCCGAGCCGCATCACTCCCTCGCGGCGCTGATGAGCGGCAGGATCTCCGATACGTCGAGCTCGCGGCGCTCGTCCGGCGTGACGCCGAGCAGCAGTCCGGTGCGGGCGATCACCTTGGATACGATGGGCGCGGCGGTCCAGCCGGCGGTGGTGTAGCCGAACGTGTCGGCGGTGGCTTTGGGGGCGTCGAGCATGGCGACCACCACATAGCGAGGATCGTCCATCGGGAAAGCCGCCGCGAAGGTCGAGACGTTCACTTTTTTGGAATAGCCGCCGCTGCCGCTCTTCTCGGCGGTGCCGGTCTTGCCGCCGACGCGGTAGCCGGGCGCCTCGCCCTTCTTGCCGCTGCCGTAGAGGACGACGAGGCGGAGCAGCTTGCGCATCGTCGCGCTGGTTTCTTCGCTGAACACGCGGCGGCCCTGCGGCGCCTTGCCCGCCTCCATCTTCATCAAGGTCGCCGGGCGCCAGACCCCGCCGTTGACGAGCGCCGCATAGGCCGAGGCGAGGTGGAGCGGCGTGATCGCGACGCCGTGGCCGTAGGAGCTGGTGATGAGGGTCGCGCGGCTCCATTCGCGCGGCCACAGCGGCCGGCTCTTCTCGGCCAGCTCGATATGGGCGGCGCTGTCGAAGCCGAGGCCGCGGAAGGTCGCCTGGAGCCGCTCGAGCCCGACCTCGTCGGCGATGCGGCCGGTGCCGAGGTTGGAGGAATGAACCAACACTTCGGGCACGGTTAAGGGCCGATTCTGCCCTTTGTAATCGGAGATGCGGTGGCGGCCGATCATCAGCGGCGTGCGCGCATCGTAGCGCTTGCCGAGCGAGGTGATGGTGCCGGCATCGAGCGCCGTCGCCACCGTCAGCGGCTTGAAGGTGGAGCCGAGCTCGTAAACCCCCATCGTCGCCCGGTTGTACTGCGAATCGGGCGCGTATTTGCCGGCGGCATTGGGGTTGAAGGTCGGGAAGGAGGCGAGCGCGATCAGCTCCCCGGTCCTGACGTCGAGGACGATGCCGGTGCCGCCCTCGGCGCTGTGCTTCGCCATGGCGGCGCCGAGCTCGCTCTCCACCGCCGCCTGGACGCGGCTGTCGATCGACAGCGCCACCGGCGTGCCGCGCATCGCCGGATCGCTGAGCCGCTGCTCCAGCACCCGCTCCATGCCGGTGACGCCGCGGCCGTCGAAATCGGTCCAGCCGAGGACGTGACCGGCCAGCGCCGTCTGCGGATAGAGGCGCTCCGGCTCGCGGTCGAAGACGATGGCGGGCTCGCCCAGAGCGTTCACCGCCGACACCAGCTCCGGCATGGCGCGGCGGCTGAGATAGAGGAAGTTCTTCCCCGAGCTCAGCATCGCGCGATATTCGGCGGCGCTGCGCTCCGGCATCAGCTGGGCGAGCTTGACGGCAAGCTCGGCCGGATCGGCGAGCAGCCGGTTCGGATGGACGCCGATCGACCAGGCATCGATGGTCCGCGCCAGCGGCACGCCGTTACGATCGGTGAGATCGGCCCGCGGCGGCACCAGCGGGTTGCCGATTTGGGCGGCGCCGGAACGGTCGGTGAAGAGCTGGAGATAGAGCAGGCGCCCGGCGATCAGCATGGTGACGCCGGCGAAGAGCAGCATCACCAGCATCAGCCGCTGATAGGTGAGCGCCAGCCCCGAATGGCGTTCCGTCGTCGGGCCGAGTCCGGGCGTATGGGCGGCGAGCGTCGCCATCAGTTGCCGTCGCCCCCGTCGGCTGCGGCGCGCGCGGCGGCGATCTCGGCCTTGAGGCCGTCGAGGCGGGCGGGCTTGCGCGGCTCGGGCTTCGCGGCCTCCGCCTTCGGAGCCTCGGGCTTCGCCTTCTCGGCCCTGGCGGTCTCGAGCTTCGGCGCCTCCGGCTTCGGCTTTTCCGGCTTCGCCGCGGCGCGCAGCGGCGCGGGCGCGGGCGTCGCGGTGAAGCTGGCGCGGTGGACGAGTGCGGGCTGGACCGGCGCGGGCGCGGCCACCTGGACGACCGGCGCGGCGGGGCGGGCGGCCGGCGCCGGGGCCGCCTCGGCCGAGGCGAGCTGCACCTGCGCGGCGCGGTCGCCGACGGTCGGCTCTGTCTGGTCGAGACGGGCCAAAGTGAAGGCGTCGTCGACCAGTTGCTGCGAGGAGGGCGCGGACAGCGCCAGCACCTCGGCATTCCAATGTTCGAGCTGCGACAGGCGGCCGCGCGTGCCGAGCTCGGTCTGCAGCGAGCGGATGTCCTGCTTGGCGGCGATGATCGCCGCCTCGACGCGGGCGAGCTCGGCGCGCTCGGTCGCGACCTGCAGCGAGATCATGTAGCAGCCGAGCGCCGCGCTGCCGACGGCGCCGACCCATGCGACGGACTTGAAGCCGCGTGCGATCATGCCGGCATTCCTTCTGCTCTGGCCCAGGACGGTGCCGCGGTACGGCGGGCAACGCGGAGCGTGGCCGAACGCGCCCGCGGATTGGATTTGGTCTCGGCCTCGCCGGCCTTCACCGGCTTGGCGACGGCCTCGAAGCTCGGCGCGGGCGCGGTCCGCGCCTGCTGCGGCAGATGGCGCGAGCCCGACGGCACGTCGCCGCTGCGCTCCTTCAGGAAGCGCTTCACCAGCCGGTCCTCGAGACTGTGGAAGGTGACGACGGCGAGGCGGCCGCCGGCTTTCAGCACCTGCTCCGCCGCTTCGAGGCCGCCTTCCAGCTCCTGCAGCTCCTCATTGAGGTGGATGCGGATCGCCTGGAAGGTGCGGGTCGCCGGATCCTTCTTCATGCCCTGGTGCCAGCCGACCGCCTTGCGGACGATGTCGGCCAGCTCGCCGGTGCGGGCGATCGGGCGCGCGGCGACGATGGCGCGGGCGATGCGGCGCGACTTGGGCTCCTCGCCATAGCGGTAGATGACGTCGGCGATTTCCTCTTCCGGGGCATGGTTGAGGAAATCGCCGGCGCTCTCGCCTTCCTGGGCCATCCGCATGTCGAGCGGACCGTCGGCCTGGAAGGAGAAGCCGCGATTCGGTCGGTCGAGCTGCATCGAGGAGACGCCGATATCGAGCGTGACGCCGTCCACCTCTTCGACGCCGCGGTCGGCAAGCGCCTGGCGCATCCGGGAAAAACGCTCCGGAACAAGCGCCAGGCGCCCCCCGCTCGAAGCGGCCAGCGCCTCGCCCTCGCGTATCGCATCGGGATCGCGATCGAAGGCGAAGACGCGGGCCGCTCCTTTCCCGAGAATGGCGCGCGTATAGCCGCCGGCGCCGAAGGTGCCGTCGACATGGGTTTCGCCCTCTTCGATGGAGAGGGCGGCGATGACTTCATCGAGCAGGACCGGAACGTGGGGCGCGCCGGCGGGGGAGGCGAGGCCGCTCACAGCTTCACCCCTTTCTCTTCGAGATAGTCGGCGGCGATGTCCTTGAGGTCCTGGTCGTCCTGCTCGAGCGCGATGCGCGGGTTCCAGATCTCGACAACCGGACCGATGCCGATGAACAGGGCCATGTCCTCGATGCCGCCGCGGCGGCGCATGCGCTGGGAGAGGACAATGCGGCCGCTGGGGTCGTAGGCCGCCTCCTCGGTCATGCCGAACAGGCGGCGGGCGCGGGAATAGTGGCTCTGGAGGGTGCCGCCCTTTTCCTCTTCGGCGAGGCGGCGGCGCTCCATCTCGGCGAACAGGCGCTGGGCGTAGCCGCGGCCGTAGGCGGTGAGGCAGGGCGCGAATTCGTGGGCACCGATGACGACGATGCGGTCTCCGGAGCGGCGCTCGATCGTGGAGCGCACGAAGGCGGGGACGGAAAGACGCCCCTTCGCGTCGACCGCATTCAGCGCACTGCCCTGAAAGAGGTCCTCCTCCACGCCCCTGTTCGCTCCCAACGCACACGGAGCTTCCCCGTTCGCGGAAGCGCGTTTTCCGCGCCCCGCGTGACCTGCTGGCCAGCCGGAGAGGTGCCCCAAAAAACTAGAGGCCAGTGGATAACATCAGGGGCACGGGCATGGAAGGGGAAATCATGCCTTTTTTGGGGATTTCGTGCCTGAAAGAGGGGGATAAGCAGGTTTTCGTGGTTTGTTCGCGCTGCAGTTCTACCCCTGTTCCCGGTGTGCCAAGCTGTGGATAAGTTTGTGGTTAGCCGCGCCGCCGGCGGGCGAGCAAGAGTCCTGCGGCGAGCAGAGTCGCGAGGGCGGCGAGGATCGCCAGCACCGACGTGCCGGTCCTGCGCGCCGGATCGGCCCAGCGGACCGCGCCGGCCGGCCGCGGCCGCTCGATCCCGGCCAGCCCGTCGAGCAGGTCGGCGAGGACGAGCGGGTTGTCGGCGAGTCGCCGGTGCCGGGCGCCGCCGCGGGGGCCGGGGCCCGCCCACATGTCGTCGCGCATCAGGTCCGCGTCGGCGATCAGGACGGCTTCCCCCGCGCCGATCCGGCAGCGGGCGCGCCAGCTTTCGAGAACCCGGCAGGCATCGCCCCGGGCGGCGAAGCGGCCGGGCCGCTCCATCGCGAGGACCCGGTCTCCCAGCCGGGCGGTCTCGACCCCCTCCCCCGGCGCCGGCGCGAGGCCAAGGCCCCAATGGCCCAGCAGCGGGCCGAGCAGGGCGATAGGCGGCGGGCGGCGTATGTCGCCGACCGGCAATTCGCTCGGCCAGGCGAGGCGCGGATCGGTGAGGATGAGGGCGCGGCCGCCGCCCCGCACCCAGGCGTCGAGCGCGACCAGCTCGCCCGGCGAGAGCCAGCGCGGCTGGGCGAGGAGGATCAGCCGGCCCCCGGACAGGGTGTCGGCGCCGAGCGTGTCGATCGGGCGGACGGCGAATTCCGCCTGCAGGGCCCGATAGGCGCGCGCCGGCCGCGAGGCCGGGTCGAAGGCGCCGCCCTCCCCCCAGACGATCGGCAGCGCCGTCATCAGCAGCAGCTCCGGCTTCTGCGGCGAGGGCTCGGGCGGCGAGGGCTCGGGCGGCGAGAGCGTCTCCAGCGCCAGCGCTTCCCAGCCGCGCTGAACCGCCGGCACGAACAGCAGAGCGCAAAGCCCCAGCGCCGCCGCGGCGACGGCGATCCGGCCGCGGCGGCGAACGAAGGCGAGCAGGAGATCGACCGGCACCAGCAGCAGCGCCGCCGCGGCCCATCCGCGCAGCATCTCCGGCAGCGGATTGGGCGCGCCCCAGATCAGCAGCAGCACGCTCTCGGCCGTTCCGGCGACGGCGAGAGCGGCGGCGTAGAAAGCGAGGCGGCGGCGCCAGGGCAGGCGCGCGACGCCGGCGGCGAGGAGGATCAGCAGCCAGGGGCGGAAGGCGAGGAAGCCGACCGCCTCCGCCCGCCCCGACAGCCACAGGCCGGCGACGTAGAGGCCGAGCACGAGCTCGGCCGCCGCGAAGGCCGCGGCCGCGGCGAGCGGCGCGCCGGCCCGGGCGCGATCAGGGCTGGGGCGGCGGTTCGGCAGCGGGGTTCGCGGCCTTCGGCTGGACGGCATTGGCATCGGCATTGCCGGGCGCAACGCCGAGCTCCGCGAGCGGCTCCTTGGGTTCGCTGGCATTGGCCGGCGGCGGCACCGCCTGGTTCACCGGATCCATCTGCCGCTCGATCGTGTTGGCGGTGATCGGTTCTTCCTGGCTCGGCCGGCTGAACACCGCCCCGAGCAGCACCAGGATGAACACGAAGGCAAGGCCGGTCAGGCCTATCCGGACTCGTTGCACGAAACGCTCGCTCTCTACGCCTGCCTGGTCCACGCGGCCGAGCGTAACGAATGACGCAGCGCTTGTCGAACCCGGCGAAGCGGGCGAGAACCAGTCGCAGAAAACAACTTGACGGGCGTTGCCGCGCCCGCGAAGGAGCCGCGCCATGAACAGCACTCTCCCCCGCTTCGCGGCCGCTGCGGCGGCAGCCCTCCTCACCCTCGGCGCGTGCAACAGCGAGCCCGAGACGATCGAATCCGGTGCCGTCGACCCGCAGGCGGACGCCCTCAATCAGGCCGCGCCCGTCTCGGACCTGAAGATGATCCAGGCCAGCCGCACCTACCGGTGCAAGGACAACAGCCTGCTCTACGTCGATTTCTACACCAACAACACCGCCGACGCCCGCATCGGCCAGGACGGCGAGCGCGTCCAGCTCGCGGCCGGCGAAGGCGGCGCCTATACCGCCGAAGGCTGGTCGCTGAGCGGCAGCACGCCCGAGATCACCGCCACGGCCCCCGGCCACGGCACCCAGAGCTGCAAGGCGTAAGCGCCGCCTCCGGATCGCGCATGCACCAGCGCCTCCCCGGCCACCGCGCCGGGGAGGCGCTCTTGCGTCAGCCGCCGCCTTGGCTGGCGCTCCATTCCTCCATCCGCCGCCGCGTCTCCTCCTCAGAGAGGTCCTCCTTGTGCGTCGCGATCGACCAGCGGTGGCCGTAGGGATCGACCAGCGTCCCCATTCGGTCCCCCCAGAACTGGTCCTCGGGCGCCTTTTCCTCGCTCGCCCCTTCGCCGAGCGCGCGGGCGAACACCGCGTCGACATCCTCGACGTAGAGGAGCAGGCTCGAGGTCGGACCGCCGCGCGACTTCGGGCCGAGTATCCCCATGTCGGGGAATTCGTCGGCGATCATCACCATCGAATTGCCGATCCGCATCTCGGCATGGCCGATCTTGTCGCCCATCGGCAGCCGCATCGTCTCCTCGGCGCCGAACGCCCGGCCGTAGAAGCGAATCGCTTCCTCGGCGCCGTCGACGACGAGATAGGGCGTAACGCTGTGATATCCTTCGGGGATTGGGTTGACGCTCATCCTGGCCTCCTGCTTCACGGAACAAAACAAGATCATGGCTACACCGGAAAGCGCCTTTCGACAAACCGGAATCGAGCCGCTAGGAGCCCGCCATGACCGAATCCCGCATCACCCCGGACGTCGTCGCCGAGCACGGCCTGTCGCCCGACGAATATGAGCGCGTCCTCCACGCCATGGGTCGCGAGCCGAACATCACCGAACTCGGCATCTTCTCGGTGATGTGGTCCGAACATTGTTCGTACAAATCGTCCCGCGTCCACCTGAAGACTTTGCCCACCAAGGCGCCGTGGGTGATCCAGGGGCCGGGCGAGAATGCCGGCGTGATCGACATCGGCGACAACCAGGCGGCGATCTTCAAGATGGAGAGCCACAACCACCCCTCCTACATCGAGCCCTATCAGGGCGCGGCGACGGGCGTGGGCGGCATATTGCGCGACGTCTTCACGATGGGCGCGCGGCCGGTAGCGAACTTGAACGCGCTGCGCTTCGGCCGGCCCGACCATCCGAAGATGAAGCACCTCATCTCCGGCGTGGTCGCGGGCATCGGCGGCTACGGCAATTGCGTCGGCGTGCCGACGGTGGGCGGCGAGGTTAATTTCCACCCGGCCTATGACGGCAACATCCTCGTCAACGCCATGACCGTCGGCATCGCCGACCAGGACAAGATCTTCTATTCGGCCGCCGCCGGCATCGGCAATCCGGTCGTCTATGTCGGCTCCAAGACCGGCCGCGACGGCATTCACGGCGCGACCATGGCGAGCGCCGACTTCTCCGAAGACAGCGAGGAGAAGCGCCCCACCGTCCAGGTCGGCGATCCGTTCACCGAGAAACTGCTGATCGAGGCGTGCCTCGAGCTGATGGCCTCGGACGCGATCGTCGCGATCCAGGACATGGGCGCCGCCGGCCTCACCTCGTCGAGCGTCGAGATGGCGTCGAAGGGCGGCGTCGGGCTCGAGCTCGACATGAACGCCGTCCCCTGCCGCGAGGAGGGGATGACGCCCTACGAGATGATGCTGTCGGAGAGCCAGGAGCGGATGCTGATGGTGCTGAAGCCCGGCCGCGAGGCCGAGGCCGAGGCGATCTTCCACAAATGGGAGCTCGATTTCGCGGTGATCGGCCGCGTCACCGACACCGGCCGGCTGGTGCTCAAATGGAACGGCGAGACGGCGGCCGACATCCCGCTCGCCCCGCTCGCCGACGACGCGCCCTGCTACGAGCGGCCCTGGGTCGAGACGCCCAGGCGCGCCCCGCTCGAGGAGATCCACGCCTCCTCCGACCTCGGCGACGATCTGCTGACGCTGATCGGCTCGCCCGATCTCGCCAGCCGGCGCTGGATCTGGGAGCAGTACGACTACAAGGTCGGCGCCGACACCGTGCAGCCGCCGGGCGGCGACGCGGCGGTGGTGCGCGTCCACGGCACCGACAAGGCGCTCGCCATGTCGACCGACGTGACGCCGCGTTACTGCTTCGCCGATCCCTATGAGGGCGGCAAGCAGGCGATCGCCGAATGCTGGCGCAACCTGACCGCGGTCGGCGCCACCCCGCTCGCCACCACCGACTGCATGAACTTCGCCAACCCGCAGCGGCCCGAGATCATGGGCCAGTTCGTCGGCTGCATCCGCGGCATGGCGGAAGCGTGCACGGCGCTCGACTTCCCGATCGTGTCGGGCAACGTCTCGCTCTACAACGAAAGCAAGGCGACGGGCGGCGGCTCGGCCATCCTCCCCACCCCCGCCATTGGCGGCGTCGGCCTGATCGCCGACTGGCGCAAGACCGCGACCATCGCCTTCAAGGCGTCCGACGAGTGGGCGTTCGTGATCGGCAATCTCGGCGACGGCCATCTCGGCCAGTCGCTGTGGCTGCGCGAGATTGCCGGCCGCGAGGACGGTCCGCCGCCGCCGGTCGACCTCGCCGCCGAGAAGGCCGCGGGCGACCTCGTCCGCCAGGCGATCGGCGACGGCCTCGTCACGGCCGTCCACGACGTCTCCGACGGCGGCCTGCTCGTCGCCGCGGCCGAGATGGCGCTGGCCGGCGACATCGGCATCCGCATCGAGGGCGAGTTCTTCGAAGGCCGCGCCCACGCCCTGATGTTCGGCGAG
>JBKBVA010000073.1:0-10346 GCA_046289665.1 Allosphingosinicella sp. | reverse complement strand
GCCATGATCCGCGCCTGGCCCTTGCCGTCATAGCCGAAGCGGCGCGTCTTGAGCACGGCGGGGGCGCCGATCGCCTCCAGCGCCGCGTCCAGATCCTCGCGCGTCTCGACGGCGCGATAGGCCGGCGGGCGGCCGCCGAGGCCGCTGACGAAATCCTTTTCGGCGAGGCGGTCCTGCGCCACTTCGAGCGCGCGCCGCGGCGGGTAGAGCGGCGCCTCGGCGGCGAGCGCGGCGAGCGGGCCGGCGGCGATATTCTCGAACTCGTAGGTGGCGACGTCGACGCTGCGGCCGAAGCGGGCGAGCGCCTCGGCATCGTCCCAGGCGCCGCGGGTGAACAGCGCCGACACCTCGGCCGCCGGCGGCGCTTCGTCGGGCGCGTAGATGTGGCATTTGTAGCCGAGCTGCGCCGCCGCCATGGCGAGCATGCGGCCGAGCTGGCCGCCGCCGACGATGCCGATGGTGGAGCCGGGGCCGATGGTCGAACCGGGAGGAATCATTCGGGCGCTTCCGCCACGTTATCCGTCTGCGCCTGCCGCCACGCCGCCAGCCGCGCCGCCAGCGCCGCGTCGCCGAGCGCCAGGATCGATGCGGCGAGGAGGCCCGCATTGGCCGCGCCGGCCTTGCCGATGGCGAGGGTGGCGACCGGCACGCCGGCCGGCATCTGGACGATGGAGAGCAGGCTGTCCAGGCCCGAAAGCGCCTTCGATTCCACCGGCACGCCGAGCACCGGCAGGGGCGTCATCGAGGCGGCCATGCCCGGCAGGTGCGCCGCGCCGCCGGCCCCGGCGATAATCAGCCTGAGGCCGCGCGCCTCGGCGCCGCGGGCATAATCGTAGAGCCGGTCGGGCGTGCGATGGGCCGAGACGACCTTGGCCTCGTAGCCGATCTCCAGCGCGTCGAGCATGTCGGCGGCGTGGCGCATCGTCTCCCAGTCGGAGCGGCTGCCCATGATGATGCCGACCGGAGGGGCTGTCTGTGCCATCGATCCGTGCTTTCGTTCCAGGAGCGCCACTCTCTATCGGCGGCCCGGCGGGGAGGCAATCGGCGCCTTTGCGGCCCGTTAACCCCTTTTCGCTAGGCTCCCGGCCATGTCAGAGCAGCCGCCCAGCTTCGCCGCCGACCAGGCCGTCTCCACCGCCGACGAGAATGCGCTGCTGCGCGCCTCGCTGGCCGATGCGCAGGCGCGGATCCGGGAGCTGGAGGCTCTGGTCGAGACCGACCCGCTCACCGGCCTCGGCAATCGCCGCCGCTTCGAAAGCGCGCTGGAACGGGTGGTGGGCGTGGCCGAGCGGCACGGCGCCGCCTCGGCGGTGCTGCTCGTCGCGGTCGAGGGACTCGCGAAGATCGAAGAGCGCCACGGCCGCTTCGCCGCCGACGCGGCCCTGCGCCACGTCGCCGGGCTCCTCTCCGGCCTGATCCGCGCCACCGACATGGTCGCGCGGGTGGATGAGGACCGGTTCGCTTTGATCCTCGACCATCTCGACCACAACAGCGCGATCGACACCGCGGAGCGGATCGAACGCTGCATCGCCGCCGATCCGGTCGATCTCGGCCCCTCTGTGGTGGCGGTGAAGGCCGTGGTCGCGGCGACCTGCATCCTCCCCGGCGACGCCGCCGGCGAAGTCATGCTCCGCCTCGGCCGCAACCTCGAGGCGGCCCGCGCGCAGGGCTGAGGCGCCGCCGCTCAACCCCTGCCCGTCATGCCGGACTCGATCCGGCATCCACCTTCCTGCTGCACCGGTTTGGGAAGGGAAGGTGGACCCCGGATCAGGTCCGGGGTGACGATCCGTGCGTCCGGCTCGCCTACCGGTCCTTCAGATAATAGCGCTCCACCTCGTTCATCCCCTCGTCCAGCTCGTAGACGATCGGCTGGCCGGTGGGGATTTCGAGGCCGGTAATCTCGTCGTCGGGGATCTTCGAGAGGTGCTTGACCAGCGCGCGCAGCGAGTTGCCGTGGGCGGAGATCAGCACCCTTTCGCCGGCCCGGAGCGCCGGCACGATCCTCTGCTCCCAATAAGGCAGCACCCGCGCGATCGTGTCCTTGAGGCTCTCCGCCGCCGGCACCTCGACATCGGCATAGCGGCGGTCGTTGGTGAGGTCGAACGGCCCGCCGGGCTCGGCGGCCGGGGGCGGGATGTCGAAGGAGCGGCGCCAGACCAGCACCTGCTCGTCGCCATGCTTCTGCGCCGTCTCCGCCTTGTTGAGGCCGGTGAGGCCGCCATAATGGCGCTCGTTCAGCCGCCAGTGCTTCTCCACCGGCAGCCACAGCCGGCCCATATGCTCGAGCGCGATGTGGAGCGTCTTGATCGCGCGGGTCTGCAGGCTGGTGAAGCAGATGTCGAAATCGAGCCCGCGCGCGCCCATCAATTCGCCCGCGGCCCGCGCTTCCTCGGCGCCCTTCTCGGTGATGTCGACGTCCCACCAGCCGGTGAAGCGATTCTCGAGATTCCAGTGCGACTGGCCGTGGCGGATGAGGACGAGGGTGGGCATCAGCGGTTCCTGTGTGGTTGTAACTGAACCGCTCATCCTGAGGAGGGACTGAGCCCGGCGAAGGCCCGTCTCGAAGGACAATTGCATTGCGTCCTTCGAGACGCCGCTTCGGCTTCGCTCAGCGGCTCCTCAGGATGAGCGGGGGAAGCTTATCCTCGCGTTCCTTTCCCCGCCGGCAGCTCGTCGATCATGCCGTAGAGGGCGTCGAGGCAGGAGCGGCCGAGCGCGGCGCTGCGTTCGGGCGACCAGCCATAGGTGTCGTCGGGCAGGTCGGCATTGTCCTTGAACGGCATTTCCAGCGTCATCGCCACCGCGCCGAAGCGCTCGGCGACCTGGGCGGTGGACATGGAGAGGTTCGCCTTGCCGGGCGCGGCGACCTCATAGCCCTGCTTCGTCTGGAAATCGGGCGAGACGCGGACGAGTTCGTCGGAGAAGCGGTCGAAGAGATGCTGCTGCTTTTCGGTCCAGCTCGGTATCCCTTCGAAGCCGGCGAGGAAGTTGGCGGGGATCGCCTCGTCGCCATGGACGTCCATCGCGAAGTCGACGCCGGTCCTGTCCATCTCGCGCAGCACGCACAGCACTTCCGGGCTGCGCTCGGCCGACGGCGCGTGCCATTCGCGGTTGAGGTTGGTGCCGGCGGCGTTGGTTCTGAGGTGGCCGCGGCGCGACCCGTCGGGGTTCATGTTGGGCACGATGTGGAAGGTCGCCCGCTCGCGCAGCCGGCGCGACACCGGGTCGGCATTGTCGAGCAGTTTCTCCAGCGCGCCTTCCATCCACCATTCGGCCATCGTCTCGCCCGGATGCTGGCGCGCGTAGAGCCAGACCTGCAAGGCGCCCTCGCCGATCCGGAAATAGTCCATCTCCTGCCCGTCCAGCGTCCGGCCGAGCGAGCGGTGCTCGACCTGCGGGTGGGCGGCGACCGAGGCGACGAGATCGTGGTGCCGCTCCATCGTGTAGGGCGCGAAATAGGCGAACCAGACGCTGTTCGCCTCCGGCGTCGCGCGGATGATGAGGACGCCGTCCCGGTAGGAGGTGTCCGCCACGCGCTGCCATTCGTCGCGGTCGTGCGACATGCAGGCGCGGTAATTCTCCCACCCGCCCGGATAGGCCGCGCCGGCGGCGTTGAGGATGCGCAGCTCCACCGCTTCGCCGGCGGCGCCGGTCAGGCGGAAGTAGAACCACTGGTAGAAATCGGACGCATTGTCCCTGGCGATTTCGAGGTCGATGCGGTTGCCCTCCTGGGCGACCACGCGAATGTTGCCGCCGTCGAAGGCGCTGGTCACGGATAGGGTCATCGGACCCTGATAGTGCGGCCGGATTCGCCGGGGAAGTCCTGAAACAAGGCGGCGGCGAGCCGGTCCACCGCGGCGGCGCGGGCCGCTTCGGCGCTGCCGGTCGGCGCCTCCGCCACGGCGCGGCCTTCCCAGAAGACGGTCGCGTCGGAGCGGCGGCGGATGCGCACCTCGAGCAGGGTCGCTGTCATGTTCGCGCCGCTCCCGCTCGGCGCCGGCGGCGGGACTCCCATGCCGATGCGGGCGGTGGTGAGCGCGCCGATCGCCTCGCGGCTGCCCTGCTCGACGTCGATCAGGGCGATCTGCTCGGGGCTGGCGCCGGCGGGGACGACCGTCCAGCCGAGCCGGGTGAGCTCGCGCGCGACGGCGGCGGCGTGGGCGGCGAAATCGGGCCGGTTGGCGTCGGCCTGGTCGAAGGGCTGGACGGCGATCCGGGCGCGCGCCACCGGCTGGTCCAGGTGGAAGCGCGCGACCTCGACGCCGCCCGCCTCGCCGCCCCCGCTGCGGGTCGCGCAGCCGGCGGCGCCGAGCGCGAGGAGAAGGGCCGCGGCCGGCAGAAAAGCTGTTTTCATTGCTCCACCTCTTCGTCTAGCGGCGAACTGCATGTCAGGGGCGTGATCGTTACGACAGCGAAAAGCGACTCCGTCAGCGTTTTCGCCCGGCTCCGGTTCCATGAGGATGCATTTAGATGAACAACCCCAAGCCCACCGTGCTGGTGACGGGCGGCGCCGGCTATATCGGCAGCCACGCGGTGCTCGCCCTCCTCGATGCGGGCTGGCCCGTCGTCGTCGTCGACAACCTCGTCACCGGCTTCGAATGGGCGGTGCCGAAAGGGGCGGTTTTCGCGAAGGGCGACATCGCCGATTCGGACCTCGTCGCCCGCCTGATCCGGGAGCACGGCGTCAAGGCGATCATCCACTTCGCCGGATCGGTGGTGGTGCCCGAATCGGTCGAGAATCCGCTCAAATATTATGACAACAACACGGTGAAGAGCCGCGCGCTCATCGCCAGCGCCGTCGCCGGCGGGGTGCCGCACTTCATCTTCTCCTCGACCGCGGCGACCTACGGCATACCCGAGCGCGTGCCGGTGACCGAGGATGCGCGCACCCAGCCGATCAACCCCTATGGCTGGTCGAAGCTGATGACCGAGCGGATGCTCGCCGACACCGCCTTCGCCCACCCCATGAACTTCTGCGCGCTGCGCTACTTCAACGTCGCCGGCGCCGACCCCGAGGGGCGCTCGGGCCAGTCGACCGCGGGCGCGACCCACCTCATCAAGGTCGCGGTCGAAGCGGCGACGGGGAAGCGCAGCCACGTCTCGGTCTACGGCACCGATTACGACACGCCCGACGGCACCGGCGTGCGCGACTATATCCACGTCTCCGACCTCGCCGCCGCCCACGTCCACGCGCTGGAGACGCTGATCGCCGATCCCGCGACGAGCCACATCATGAACTGCGGCTACGGGCGCGGCTTTTCGGTGATGGAAGTGCTCGACGCGGTCGACCGGGTGACCAACATGAAGGTCGAGCGGCGGCTGGAGCCGCGCCGCGCCGGGGATCCGCCCGCCCTCGTCGCCGACAATGCGCGCATCCTCTCGACGCTGGAATGGCGGCCCCGGCGCGACGATCTCGACACGATCGTCGCCGACGCGCTGGCCTGGGAGCGAGCGCTGGCGGAACGCGCCCCTCAAGGCTAGGACGGGACCCATGCAGATCGACAATGCGGAAGCGGAGCGGCTGGTCCGCGCCGGCGCCGAGGCGCTGCAGCGCGGCGATGCCCGCGGCGCGCGCGGCTTCTTCGAAAAGGTCACCGCCACCGGGCGCAGCAATGCGCAGATCTGGCTGCTGCTCGCCCATAGCTGCCGGCTGACCGGCGATTCGGCGGCCGAGGAAAAGGCGCTCGATTCGCTGCTCGCGATGGAGCCGCGCAGCCTGCGCGGGCTGATCATGAAGGGCGACTGCCGCGGCCGCGCCGGCGATGCGCGCGGCGCCACCCGCTTCTACAAGGCCGCCCGCACCGTCGCCGCCGGGGCCGGGCAGCTGCCGCCCGACCTTGTCGCCGAGATGCAGCGGATCGAAGGCGAGCTGGCGCGGGCCGATGCCGCCTATCGCGCCCATCTCGAGGCGCGGCTGGCCGAGAAGGGGGTCGGGCCGGAGGCGCGCAGCGCGGCGTTTCAGGAATCGCTGGAGATCCTCTCGGGCGAGAAGCAGATCTACGTCCAGCAGCCGAGCCTCTATTATTTCCCGCGCCTGCCCCACATCCAGTTCTACGAGCGCGAGGCCTTCGCCTGGGCGGAGGCGCTGGAGGCGGCGACCGACGACATACGGCGCGAGATCCTCGCCGTCGCGGCCGAGGAGGGCGCCTTCCGCCCCTATCTGGTCAGCGATCCCGATACGCCGCGCACCGATTTCCACGGCCTTTCGGACAATCCGGACTGGAGCAGCCTCTATCTGTGGGAGAATGGCGCGCCGGTCGAGGCGAACCGGCCGCGCTTCGGCGCCACCTTCGCCGCGCTCGAGCAGGTTCCGCTGCCCCGAATCGGCGTCCGCGCGCCGGTCGTCATGTTCTCGCGCCTGCGCCCCGGCGCCCGCATCCCGCCGCACAGCGGATCGATGAATGCCCGCCTCATCTGCCACCTTCCGCTGGTCGTGCCGCCGGGCTGCGGCTTCCGGGTCGGCAACGAGGTGCGCGAATGGGAGGAAGGCAAGCTCCTCGTCTTCGACGACACGATCGAGCACGAGGCCTGGAACGAGGGCACCAGCGACCGCATCGTCCTGATCTTCGACATCTGGCGGCCCGAGCTCGAGGAGGCGGAGCGGCGCGCGGTGGCGGCGGTGTTCGAGGCGGTCGACGAATATGGCGCCGGCGCGGGCGGCGGGACCGCCGGCGGCGCTTGACTTGGAAGCGGCCTCCGCCTAGGTGGGCGCCTCGTTTTTCCGGCACATTCGAACTCGAAAGAACAAGGTCGCACGGCCATGAAGATCCGCAATTCCTTAAAGTCCCTCAAGTCGCGCCACCGCGACTGCCGCGTGATCCGCCGCCGGGGCCGCACCTACGTCATCAACAAGACGAACCGCCGCTTCAAGGCGCGCCAGGGCTGATCCCGCTCCGGCCGGTCCTTCGAGACGCCGTTTCGACTTCGCTCAACGGCTCCTCAGGATGAGCGGTTGCGGCAGCCCTCCCGCTCATCCTGAGTAGGGGCTGAGCGTGTCGAAGACCCGTATCGAAGGACCAGCGGCCGTCGTCTTCGACGTCGGCAACGTCCTCTACGGCTGGGATCCCCACAGCTTCCTCGCCCGGCAGATACCGGAGGATGAGGCGCGCCTGCGCTTCATCGAGGATGTCGGCCTGTGGGAATGGCACGACACGCTCGACGGCGGCCGGCCGTTCGACGAGGCGGCGGCCGAGCTCAGCCAGACCTTTCCCGATTATGCCGATCTGATCGCCGCCTGGGGCGCGCGCTTCGGCGAGACGATCAGCGATCCCGTCCCCGGCGTCCACGCCCTCGTCGAAGCGCTCGACGCGCGCGGCGTGCCGCTCTTCGCGATCACCAATTTCTCCGCCGATTTCTGGCCGCCCTTCCACGCCAAGGAGCGCGCCTTCTTCGCCCGCTTCAGGGACATCGTCGTCTCCGGCGAGGAGAAAATGCTGAAGCCCGACCCGGCCATCTACTTCCTCGCGCTCGACCGGTTCGGCCTGAAGCCGGAACAAGCCCTGTTCGTCGACGACCGCCTGATCAACGTCGAAGGCGCCCGCGCGGTCGGCATGCACGCCCACCTCTTCACCGACGCACAGGATCTGCGCGCTCGGCTGGAGGCAGACGGGCTGCTCTAGAAGGCCTCCCCCAGGGGAGGATTGGCAACCCTTCGCCCCCTCGCGCTTTGTCCCCCACGATGCGGCAAAGGTGGCCCTCACGTCTGTGGATCGTCCGGCACGGCCAGAGCGCCGGCAACGTCGCGCGTGCCGCGGCGGACGAGGCGGGGCTGGCGGTGATCGACATTCCGGTGCGCGACATGGACGTGCCGCTCAGCGACCTCGGGCGCCGCCAGGCCGAAGCGCTCGGCGACTGGTTCGCGCGGATGCCGGAGGAGGAGCGGCCGGAGGTCGTGCTCTCCTCGCCTTATGTCCGCGCGCGCGAGACGGCCGAGGCGATCTGCCGCGCCGGCGGCGTGTCGGGCGATGTCGAGCGGCTGCTGATCGACGAACGGCTGCGCGAGCGCGAATTCGGCATCTTCGACCGCCTCACCGCCCTCGGCATACGCGAGAAATTCCCCGAGCAGGCGGAGCACCGCGCCCTGCTCGGCAAATTCTACCACCGCCCGCCCGGCGGGGAGAGCTGGGCCGACGTGATCCTGCGCCTGAGGAGCGCGCTCGACACGATCAGCCTCCACCACGCCGACCGGCGGGTGCTGATCGTGTGCCACCAGGTGGTGGTGCTGTGCATCCGCTACATCCTCGAGGAAATGGGCGAGGAGGAGGTGCTCGCCGTCGGGCGGGAGGCGAACGTGCTCAATTGCGGCGTGTGCGAATATGTGTTCGAGCCCGACGATGCGCGCGCCTGCGTCCCCACCCTGGTGCGCTACAACCACGCCGCGCCGCTCACCGAGGAGCATGCCCCGCTCACCGCCGAGCCCGACGGGATCATGGGGGCGCGGTGAGCGAGGTCCGGCCCCTCGACCGCGAGACCCTGCGCGACTTCCCGCTGCCCCGCCATGCGGAGGACGGCGACAAGGAGGATCGCGGCCGGGTGCTCGTCGTCGCCGGGAGCCGCGAGCTGGCCGGCGCCGCCTGGCTCGCCGGCCATGCCGGGCTCCGCGCCGGGGCCGGCAAGCTCCAGATCGCCACCGCCGCCAGCATCGCCGGCCATCTCGGCGTCGCCATTCCGGAGGCGCGGGTGATCGGGCTCGATGAGACCGAGGAGGGCTGCCTCGCGCCGAGCGGCATCGAACCGCTGCTGAAATGGGCGAAGGACGCGCAGGCGCTGATGATCGGCTGCGGGCTCCAGCACGGCCCGCCGCTCGACGAGATGCTCGACGCGCTGCTGGCGAGCGGCCTCGACGTCCCGCTCGTCCTCGATGCCGCCGTGCTCGGCTCGCTGGCGCCGCGCGCGGAGGCGCTGCGGGGCTGGAAGGGCGGGGCGGTCCTTCTCCCCCATGCGCGGGAAATGGCGCGCTTGCTCGAATGCGCGGCGGAGGAGGTGGAAGCCGATCCGCTCGCCGCCGCCCGCCGCGCGGCCGAGACCTATGGCTGCGTCGCGGCGATCAAGGGGCAGTACAGCTTCATCGTCGATCCCGAAGGCCGCGCCTTCCGCTTCGAGGGCGGCGGCGTCGGCCTCGCGACCTCAGGGTCGGGCGACGCGCTCGCCGGCATCGTCGGCGGCCTCGCCGCGCGCGGCGCCGATCCGCTCACCGCCGCCTTGTGGGGCATCTACCTGCACGGCGAGGCGGGCCGCGGCCTCGCCCGCGACGTGGGGCGGATCGGCTTCCTCGCGCGCGAATTGCTCGACCGCATCCCCGCTCTGCTGGAGAGCTAGCGGCTCAGCGTCCGACCGATTCGCGATACCGGTCGAGCTCGTCGCCGATCAGGCGGACGATGTGGATGACGTTGGTGGAGCCCGGGGTGCCGAACGGCACGCCGGCGATGATCACCAGCCGGTCGCCGCCCTTCGCGACGCCGTGGCGGAGGGCCATGCGCTTGGCCTTGGCGATCATTTCCTCGAAGCTGTCCACATCGCGGGTGCGCACCGAATGGGCGCCCCACAGCAGCCCCAGCCGCCGCGCCGTCTTCACCGACGGGGTCAGGACGAGCAGCGGCACGGCGGGCCGCTCGCGCGACAGGCGCCGCGCGGTCGAGCCGGACATGGTGAAGCAGACGATCGCGGCCGCGCTCACCGTGCCGACCATCGAATTGGCGCCCTGCGCGATCGCGTCGGCGGTGGTCGGATCGGGCACGGTCTCGGTGAAGTGGACGCGGGCGCCGTGGCTCGGATCGGCCTCGACGCTGGTCGCGATCCGGTTCATCATCTCGACCGCTTCGGCCGGGAACTGGCCCGACGCGCTCTCCGCCGACAGCATCACGGCATCGGCGCCGTCATAGACGGCGGTGGCGACGTCCGACACCTCGGCGCGGGTCGGCGAGGGCGACTGGATCATCGATTCGAGCATCTGGGTGGCGACGACCACCGGGCGGCCCATCCGCCGCGCCGCCTCGACGATCTGCTTCTGGAGCGGCGGCACCTCCTCGGGCGGCAGCTCGACGCCGAGATCGCCGCGCGCGACCATCACCGCATCGGCCAGCTCCAATATGCCGTCGAGCCGCTCGACCGCGGCCGGCTTCTCGATCTTGGCGAGCAGCGCCGCGCGGCCGGCGATCAGCCGCCTCGCCTCGGCGACGTCCTCGGGCCGCTGCACGAAGGACAAGGCGATCCAGTCGACATTGTGCTCGAGCGCGAAGGCGAGGTCGGCGCGGTCCTTCGCCGTCAATGCCGGGATCGGCAGCACCACGCCCGGCAGGTTGAGGCCCTTGTTGTCGGAGAGCTCGCCGCCGGTGACGACGGTCGTC
>JBKBVA010000072.1:0-10373 GCA_046289665.1 Allosphingosinicella sp. | reverse complement strand
CCCCTCCTCGCGATCCCACACCAGCGGCTCGGCGATGAGGTCGCCATCCGCGTCACGACCGGTAACTTCGACCACTGCGACGGGCGGAAGAGAGCCCGTCTTTCTCACCCCCTTCCGGCGGCCAACAATCGCGCCTTCCTCTGCAAGCTCGGCAAGAAGCCGCTTGAGCACGATGCGATCGCTTCCCTTGATACCGAAGGCGCGCGCGATCTCGCGCTTGCCGGCGGGCGCGTCGCTGGACTGGATGAACTCGAGTATCTGTTCGCGGCTCGGGAGGCCGGTGCGGGGTTTCTTAGCCATGGGTGTTAAACCGCGTCACCCCGGACTTGATCCGGGTCCACCTGACTTGCGCCTGCCGCCGTGCGGAAGAAGGTGGATGCCGGATCGAGTCCGGCATGACGGCGCCGCTCATTGCGCCGCCGGCGGAACATAGGGGCCGAACGCGCCGCCCGGGACAGCCGATGCAACCGGCGATTCGAAGCCGTCGGCCGAGACGGAGGAGACGCCGAAGACGTAGTCGTCGACGCGGATGCCTTCCAGCACGCGCGACATGCCGGAAATGTGTGCCAACACGACGGATCCGGGCTCCGCGTCCGCTTGCGCCTGCGCGACGACGGCAGCCTGCTCATCTAAGGTCGGAGCCGCGACTCTCAAGCTGTCCTGCCACTCGGCGGCATCGGTTCGTCTCCACCGGATGACGTAGGCGGCAGCCCCCGGCACGAGGCGCCAACGAACTGTCGTATCGGGAGAGACCGCGCCTTCCACGGAAGCGTCGGGCGGCGGCGGGGCGCTGGCGAGGGCGGCGAGGGCGGCGACGTTCAGCTTCACCACCTTCGTGAAATAGCCGATATCCATCTTGTCGATCGTGTCGCCATATTCGACGCCGTTCTCGACCCGCAGATCCTGGTGCTGGTGGTGGTAATTCTCCACCGCGACCGTCAGCCGCACCGCCGGATAGCCGGCGTTGAGCAACTCGGTGTGATCGCCGCCGCGGCCGAAGCGGTCGTTGCGCCAGATTTGCCGCACGTCGATGCCGAGTTCGGCGCGGTCGGCGAGGCTGCCGATCCAGCGGGAGAGATTGCGCGAGGGCGCGTCGTTTTCGCCGCCGCGGCTGCGCTGGGCGCCGGCGAGCGCCTCGCGCCCCTGCCAGCGCGGCCCTTCGGAAAAGACGCGGACATGCGCCTCGTCGCAGGTGCCGTCCGATCCGCAGATGTTGCCGATAATGTCGTTGTTGAGGTTGGCGAGCACCTCCCAGCCCTGCGCCTTGGCGTGATCGGCGAGGATCTTGCCGCCGTAGAGGCCCTGCTCCTCGCCCGACAGCACGGCATAGACGATGGTGTAGGGGAATCTGTGCTTCGAGAGCACCCGCGCCGCCTCGATGACGGCGGCGGTGCCCGAGGCGTCGTCGTTGGCGCCGGGCGCGTCGGAGGTGAAGTCCATCACATCGGAGACGCGGCTGTCGATGTGGCCGGAGATGATGACGACCCGGTTGGCGTCCACCGTGCCGCGCTGGATGGCGAGGACGTTGGTAACCTTCGTGGGCGCGGGAATGCGCCGGCCGGTGACGACCTGCGACGGCGTCGCGATGGCGAGGCAGCCGCCACAGGCGTCGGCGTAACGGCGAAATTCCGCCTCCGTCCAGCGCAGCGCCGCGCCGATGCCGCGGTTCGGATCGGTCTGCGAGGAGAGCGTGTGGCGGGTGCCGAAGCCGACCAGCTTTTCGACGATCGCCCGCAGCGAAGCTTGGCGGACCTCCTCGGCATAGGCGACGGGGAGTTCGTCGGCGAGCGAGCCGGCGGCAGGGGCGGAGGCGGGCGCCGCGGGCGGCGCCTCGCCGGCGGCGGCGGCGGTGCAGGCGCCGGTCAGCGCGGCGGCGAGGAGCAAAAGGAGCAGCTTCATGGCTGTGCCTGTGCGCCTCGCATCCGCGACTCGCAAGTCCCTGCCGCTTGGCCGGCAGGGCGCCCGCCAAGGTGGCGATCGGGCCGGAAGGTTCGGAAGGTTCGGCTTCCTAATGATAGAAAAACAGGCTGAACCTTCGGGCGGACCTTTCGCCGAACCTTCCACCCATCGCCCCGCGCGGCGGCGGCGGCGATGCAATCCGGCAGGCGGGCTGCGGCGGGGAAGAATCGAGCATGTTCGAGGCGCATCTGAGAACAATAGCAGAACGAATGCTTCGATTCCAGCGTCGGCGCGAGCCCACGTCTTCGTGCCATCACCCTCCCAACTGGCTGCGGCAGGCGAGCCCCTCCCTCTCCCCTGCAGGGAGAGGGGGTTTCCGGCGTCGCTTCGCGAACCGGCGGGAAGTGCGGCAACCAGGGAGCGTCACCCCGGCGAAGGCCGGGGTCTCGTGGGGTGAAGAACACGGCGCCCGTGGCGAGCCGAGATCCCGGCCTTCGCCGGGATGACGGCTCGTCCTACGCTTTCTCCACCGTCTGCTCGATGACGCCGAAGATCGGGTGGCCGTGCTCGTCGTCCATCCAGATCCGCACCGTGTCGCCGGCCTTGAGGAATGCGCTCTTCGGCTGGCCGGAGAGGATGGTCTCCACCGTGCGCTGCTCGGCGAGGCAGGAGTAGCCGAGGCCGCCTTCGGAGATCGGCTTGCCCGGCCCGCCGTCCGCGTCGCGGTTGGAGACGGTGCCGGAGCCGACGATCGTGCCGGCGCCGAGGTTGCGGGTCTTCGCGAGGTGGGCGACCAGCGTGCCGAAATCGAAGGTCATGTCGACGCCGGCATCGGCGCGGCCGAAGGGCTGGCCGTTGAGATCGACCTTGAGCGGGCCGTGCAGCTTGCCGTCCTTCCAGCGCTCGCCGAGCTCGTCGGGCGTGACGAACACCGGCGACAAAGCCGAGGCGGGCTTGGACTGGAGGAAGCCGAAGCCCTTGGCGAGCTCGGCGGGGATGAGGTTACGCAGGCTGACGTCGTTGACGAGGCCGACGAGGCGGATGTGGCCCAGCGCCTCGTCCCGAGAGACGCCGCGCGGCACGTCGCCGGTCACCACCACCACTTCCGCCTCGAGATCGCAGCCCCAGCTCTCGTCGGCGAGCGGGATGGCGCTGCGCGGCGGCAGCATCTCGTCGGACGCGCCCTGGTACATCAGGGGATCGGTCCAGAAGCTCTCCGGCATCTCGGCGCCGCGCGCCTGGCGGACGAGCTGGACGTGGTTCACATAGGCCGATCCGTCCGCCCACTGATAGGCGCGCGGCAGCGGCGCCAGCGCCTGGCGCTCGTGGAAGCGGCGCATCGGGATGGCTTCGTGGGCGAGATCGGTGGCGAGCAGCTCGAGCTGCGGCGCGACCCGCTCCCAATCGTCGAGCGCGGCCTGCAGGGTCGGCGCGATATGGTCGGCGTCGGCGCACCAGGCGAGATCGTGGCTGACGACGACGAGGCGGCCGTCGCGGCCTCCGGGAAGGGATGCGAGTTTCATGGTCTCTCCTTGTGGCGCAGAGCGGGTTGCAGGCCGTCACCCCGGACTTGATCCGGGGTCCACCTTCCTTCGTCGCCGCTTTGAAGGAAAGGTGGATGCCGGATCAAGTCCGGCATGACGCCTCTCGCTGGCAATCGGCCTCAGCCTTGGCTAGGGGCTCCCCATCCTTTCAGACACCAGCTTCGGGAAGTCCCATGCGCAACATCGACCATTTCATCGGCGGCGGCGCCTTCGCGTCCGGCGAGCGGCAGAGCGAGATCTTCGATCCCAACAATGGCGGCGTGCAGGCCAAAGTCCGGCTCGGCACCGCGGCCGATCTCGAGAAAGCCGTCGCCAACGCCCGCGAGGCCTTCCCGGCCTGGGCGGCGACCAACCCGCAGCGCCGCGCCCGCGTCATGTTCAAGTTCAAGGAACTGGTCGAGAAGAACATGGACGCGCTCGCGCTCCTCCTCTCCTCCGAGCACGGCAAGGTCATCGCGGACGCCAAGGGCGACGTGCAGCGCGGCCTCGAGGTGATCGAATTCGCCTGCGGCATCCCTCACGTGCTGAAGGGGGAATATACCCAGGGCGCGGGCCCGGGCATCGACGTCTATTCGATGCGCCAGCCTCTGGGCATCGTCGCCGGCATCACGCCGTTCAACTTTCCGGCGATGATCCCGATGTGGATGTTCGGCGTCGCCATCGCCTGCGGCAACGCCTTCATCCTCAAGCCCTCCGAGCGCGACCCGTCGGTGCCGGTGCGGCTCGCCGAGCTGATGAAGGAGGCGGGGCTGCCGGACGGAATCCTCCAGGTCGTCCATGGCGACAAGGAGATGGTCGACGCGATCCTCGACCATGACGAGGTGAAAGCCATTTCGTTCGTCGGCTCGTCCGACATCGCCCACTATATCTACTCGCGCGGCACGGCGAACGGGAAGCGCGTCCAGGCCTTCGGCGGCGCCAAGAATCACGGCATCGTCATGCCGGATGCCGACATCGACCAGGTGGTGAACGACATGGCCGGCGCCGCCTTCGGCTCGGCCGGCGAGCGCTGCATGGCGCTGCCCGTCGTCGTGCCGGTCGGGGACAAGACGGCCAACGAGCTGCGCGAGGCGCTGATCCCTGCCATCCGCAAGCTCCGCGTCGGCGTCTCGACCGATGCCGAAGCGCATTACGGGCCGGTGGTCAACGCCGCCCACAAGCAGCGCGTCGAGAACTGGATCCAGACCTGCGTCGACGAAGGCGGCGAATTGGTGATCGACGGCCGCGGCTTCACGCTGCAGGGCCACGAGGAAGGCTTCTTCATCGGCCCGACCTTCTTCGACCACGTCAAGCCGCACTTCCAGAGCTACCAGGAAGAGATTTTCGGGCCCGTCCTGCAGATGGTCCGCGCCGACAGCTTCGAGGAGGCTTTGCGCCTCCCCTCCGAGCACCAATATGGCAACGGCGTCGCCATCTTCACCCGCAACGGCCACGCCGCCCGCGAATTCGCGCACCGGGTCAATGTCGGGATGGTCGGCATCAACGTGCCGATCCCGGTGCCTGTCGCCTACCACACGTTCGGCGGCTGGAAGCGCTCGGGCTTCGGCGACATCAACCAGCACGGACCCGAGGGCGTCCGCTTCTGGACCAAGACCAAGACGATCACCCAGCGCTGGCCCGACGGCTCGGTGACCGGGGAAAACGCTTTCGTCATCCCGACGATGGGTTAGAGTGATCCTCCCGGGGGACGGGGAGGATCTACACGCCCAAGGGGGTCTCGATGCTGCGTTCCTTCGTCGCCTTTCTCGCGCTGCTCCTTCTCTCCGCCCCCGCCTTCGCCGAAAAGCGGATCGCGATCACGTTCGACGACATTCCGCGCGATCGGGGCGCCTTCCTCAGCCAGGACGAGCGGACGGTGAAGCTGATCGCGGCGCTCGAGCGGGCGGGCGTGGAGCAGGCGGCCTTCTTCGTCACCGCCGGCTTCTCCGAAGAGCCGGACCGGATGGGGGCGGAGGACCGGATCACGGCCTATGCCGCGGCCGGCCACGTGCTCGCCAACCACAGCTGGAGCCACCCTGCCCTCACCCAGGTGAGCGCGGAGGAGTATCTCGCCAATCTCGACCGGACCGAGGCGTGGCTGAAGGGGCGCGAGGGGCGCCGGCCGTGGTTCCGCTTCCCCTATCTGAACGAAGGCCAGACCGACCACGCCAAGCGCGACGCGGTGCGCGCCGGCCTCAAGGCGCGGGGTCTCAGGAACGGCTACGTCACCGTCGACGGCGCCGACTGGAACATCGAGGCATTGACCCAGCAGGCGGCGCTGGCGGGCAAGCCGATGGACATGACGGCGCTCCGGGACTTCTACGTCGACACTCATGTCGAGGCGGCCAATTACAATCGGGACCTCGCCCGGCGCGTGCTCGGACGCGATCCGATCCACGTCCTCCTGCTCCACGAGACCGACATCGCCGCCCTCTATATCGACGACCTCGTCGCGGCGTTGCGGAAGGACGGCTGGGAGATCGTCACCGCCGACAAGGCGTTCGACGACCCGCTGAAGCGCGAGATGCCGAATGCGCCGAGCGCCAACGGCACCCTGATCGGCCAGATCGCCCAGGCCCGGGGCCTCGCCGAATCGGGCTGGCCGGAGGTGGCGCACGGAAGCGTCCAGCGCCGCCGCTTCTACGAGCAGGTGCTGAAGGAGCCGCTTCCGCCGACGCCGTAAGGCCGGGCTGACTTAGCCCTTCCGCCTCGCTATGGGGGCGGCCATGACCCAGTTCGACCTCACCGACGAGCAGCGCCAGATCCAGGACATGGCGCGCGCCTTCACCGCCGATGCGATCACGCCCCACGCCGCCGAATGGGACGAGAAGCACATCTTCCCCCGCGATACGATCCGCGCGGCCGCAGAGCTCGGCTTCGGATCGATCTACGTCTCCGAGGAGAGCGGCGGGATCGGCCTCGGCCGGCTCGAGGCGGCCCTGATCATGGAGGCGATGGCCTATGGCGATCCCTCGACCTCCGCCTTCATCTCGATCCACAACATGGCGAGCTGGATGATCGACCGGTTCGGCGCGGAGGCGGTGAAGCAAAAGTACCTGCCGAAGATGGTGACGATGGAGCATATGGGCTCCTACTGCCTCACCGAGCCCAGCTCCGGCTCCGACGCCGCGGCGCTCAAGACCAAGGCGGTGAAGGACGGCGATCATTACATCGTCTCCGGATCCAAGGCGTTCATTTCGGGCGGCGGCGAGAACGAGATCTACGTCACCATGGTGCGCACCGGCCAGGACGGGCCGAAGGGCATTTCCTGCCTCGTCATCGAGAAGGGGATGGAAGGCGTCAGCTTCGGCGCGCAGGAGAAGAAGCTCGGCTGGCATTCGCAGCCGACCTGCCAGGTCAATTTCGACGAGGTGCGGGTGCCGGCGGAAAATCTCGTCGGCGGCGAGGGCGAGGGCTTCCGCATCGCGATGATGGGCCTCGACGGCGGCCGCCTCAACATCGGCGCCTGCTCGCTCGGCGGGGCGCAGCGCTGCCTCGACGAAGCGGTGGCCTATGCGAAGGAGAGGAAGCAGTTCGGCCAGGCCATCGCCGATTTCCAGGGCACCCAGTTCACCCTCGCCGACATGGAGACCGAGCTGCAGGCGGCCCGCGCCCTCCTCTACATGGCGGCGGTCAAGGTGACCGAGAACGCGCCCGACAAGACCCGCTTCGCCGCCATGGCCAAGCGCCTCGCCACCGACACCGGCTCCTCGGTGGTCGACCGGGCGCTGCAGCTCCACGGCGGCTACGGCTATCTGATGGACTATCCGATCGAGCGCTTCTGGCGCGACCTTCGGGTCCATTCGATCCTCGAGGGCACCAACCAGATCATGCGGATGATCGTGGCGCGGGACATGCTGCGGCAATGACACAGGACGTCCTCACCTTCACGGAAGGCCGGGTCGGCCGTATCCGGCTCAACCGGCCGAAGGCGCTGCACGCGCTGACGACCGCCATGTGCAAGGCGATGACCGAGGCGCTCGTCGCCTGGCGCAGCGACGCGGCCGTCGAGGCGGTGATCGTCGACCATGCCGAAGGCCGCGGCTTCTGCGCGGGGGGCGACGTGCTGATGCTGCGCGACAGCGGCGCCGGCGACGGGGAACGCGCGCGCGAATTCTTCTTCGAGGAATATCGGCTCAATCACCTGCTCTTCACCTACGCCAAGCCCGTGGTCGCCTTCATGGACGGGGTGACGATGGGCGGCGGCGTCGGCATCTCGCAGCCGGCCCGGTACCGGGTGGCGACCGAGAATACCCGCTTCGCGATGCCGGAGACGACGATCGGCCTTTTCCCGGACGTCGGCGGCGGCTGGTACCTGTCGCGCCTGCCGGGGCGGGTCGGCCAGTTCCTGGCGCTGACCGGCGCGCGTCTGGACGGCGCCGAGTGCCTCCACCTCGGCCTCGCCACCCACTATATCGCCTCCGACGGCCTCGATGCGCTGAAGGCGCAGATCGTCGCCGAGCCGCAGCGGATCGAGAGCCTCCTCGCCGCCGCCTCCACGGAGCCCGGCCCCGCCCGCATCGCCGGCAGCCGCGCGGATATCGACCGGCTGTTCGCGGCCGACGATTACGAAGCAATCCTCGCCGCGCTGGAAGCGGACGGCGGCGAATGGGCGCAGAAGGAACTGAAGACGCTGCGCGCCAAGAGCCCGCAGGCGTGCAAGGTGTCGCTGCGCCTGCTCTACGACGGCGCGCTGATGCAGAGCTTCGCCGACGAGATGCGGCAGGAATATGCGGTCGCGTGCCGGGTGGTGCAGCGCCCGGACTTCGCCGAGGGCGTGCGCGCCCTGCTCGTCGACAAGGACAATGCGCCGCGCTGGGACCCGCCGACGCCGGAGGAGGTGACGACGCACCTCATCGACAGGATCTTCGCGCCGCTGCCCGAGGACGAGCAGTGGACGCCGGTTTGAAATTTCCCCGTCACCCCGGCGAAGGCCGGGGTCTCGTCGGGTGAAGAGTGCCAGCGCCTTTTCCGGCCTGAGATCCCGGCTTTCGCCGGGATGACGTGAAGGCCGGGATGACGAATTGAGGAGTGACATGACCTACGAAAACATCCTGGTCGAACAGCGCGGGGCGGTGACGCTGATCACGCTCAACCGCCCCAAGGCGCTCAATGCGCTGAACAGCGCGGTGCTGGGCGAGCTGATCCACGCCTTCGCCGCCTATGACGCGGACGAGACGCAGCGCTGCGCGGTCCTCACCGGCAGCGAAAAGGCGTTCGCGGCGGGCGCCGACATCAAGGAGATGGAGAGCCAGGGCTTCGCCGCCATGTACGGCTCCAACTTCTTCGCCGGCTGGGAGAAGGTGACGGCGACCCGCAAGCCGTGGATCGCCGCGGTCGCCGGCTATGCGCTCGGCGGCGGCTGCGAGGTCGCGATGATGGCGGACTTCATCATCGCCGCCGACACGGCCGTGTTCGGCCAGCCCGAGATCAAGCTCGGCGTCACCCCCGGCATGGGCGGGTCGCAGCGCCTCACCCACGCGATCGGCAAGGCCAAGGCGATGGAGATGTGCCTCACCGGCCGCAACATGGGCGCGGAGGAAGCGGAGCGCGCCGGCCTCGTCGCCAGGGTCGTTCCCGCCGAAGGCCTGATCGAGGAGGCGCTGAAGACGGCGGAGAAGATCGCCGGCATGGCGCCGCTCGCCGCGATCGCGACCAAGGAGCAGGTCAACGCCGCCTTCGAGATGAGCCTGGCCCAGGGGATCGTCTTCGAGCGCCGCCTGTTCCACGGCCTGTTCGGGACTGAGGATCAGAAGGAAGGGATGAGCGCCTTCGTGGCGAAGCGCAAGGCGGAGTGGACGGGGAAGTAGGGGAGCCTGCGCCCCCTCCCGTCATCCCGGCGGAGGCCGGGATCCCGGGACGGAAAAGGCGCCGAACCCTTCACCCCACGAGATCCCGGCCTGCGCCGGGATGACGGATCGAGACACCCGAGGGACGTAAGAGGAAGAACATGGCACGCGTAGCATTCATTGGCCTCGGCAATATGGGCGGCGGGATGGCCGCGAACCTGGTGAAGGCGGGGCACGAGGTCGTCGCCTTCGACCTCTCCGAAGACGCGCTCGCCAAGGCGGAGGCGAACGGCTGCCGCCGCGCCGCATCGGCGGCCGAGGCGGTGAAGGATGCCGAGGCGGTGGTGACGATGCTGCCGGCCGGCAAGCACGTTCGCGACGTCTATGAGAGCTCGGTCATCGGCCATGCGCCCAAATCGGCGATTCTGATGGATTGCTCGACCATCGACGTGGCCACCGCGCGCGAGGAGATCGAGAAGGCGGAAGGACAAGGCTATCGCATGGTCGACGCGCCGGTCTCGGGCGGCATTGCGGCGGCGGAGGCGGGCACCCTCACCTTCATGGTCGGCGGCAGCCCGGAGGCGTTCGAGGCAGCGCGGCCCTATCTGGAGCAGATGGGCAAGGCGGTGATCGCCGCGGGCGGCCCCGGCGCCGGCCAGGCGGCAAAGATCTGCAACAACATGCTGCTGGGCGCCTCGATGGTCGCGACCTGCGAGACGTTCGTGCTCGCGCAGAAGCTGGGGCTCGATCCGCAGACCTTCTTCGACATCGCCTCCAAGGCGTCGGGGCAGAACTGGTCGATGACGAGCTACTGCCCCGTCCCCGGCGTCGGCCCGCAGACCCCGGCCGACCGCAATTACGACGGCGGCTTCGCGGCGGCGCTGATGCTGAAGGATCTGCGGCTCGCCATGGAGGCGGCGCAGAGCGTCGACAGCTACACGCCGATGGGCGCGCATGCCGAGGAACTCTACAGCCGCTTCGAGAAGCTCGGCGGCGGGCGGAAGGACTTCTCGGCGATCATCAAGATGATCGACGATAGCTGGACCGCCCCCTCAGGCGCCTAACCCGCGATCATCGGGTTCAGACAAACTCGTCACCCCGGACTTGATCCGGGGTCCACCTCCTTGCGGAAGCGGGGCAGGAAGAAGGTGGATGCCGGATC
>JBKBVA010000071.1:0-10387 GCA_046289665.1 Allosphingosinicella sp. | reverse complement strand
GGCCGCGGCCGGCGGCGTCGGGCTCGTCGGCGTCCTCTGGATGCGCGCCGGCTGGGCGCGTGCGGAGCCGCCGCCCTGCTGGATGGTGTGGGTGAGCTCGTGCGCGAGGAGCGCGCGGCCGGTGCCGGTGGAAGGCTGGTACTGGCCAGCGCCGAAGAAGACGTCCTGGCCGACGGTGAAGGCGCGGGCGTGGACGGCGCTGGCCAGCTCGCCGGCGCGGGCGCCGTCGTGGATGCGCACCGCCGAGAGATCGTGGCCGAAGCGCGGCTCCATGAAGCTGCGCACGTCCGGGGCGAGCGGCTGGCCGCCGCCCCGCATCGCCGCGATGCCGCTTTCCACGCCGACCGGAGCGGTGAAGCCGGCGGACGACGCGGCCTCGCGCTGCACCGGCTGGGCCTCCTCTTGCGGCTCGGGCTCCAGCTCCGCCTCGGCGACCACGGTCTCGCGCTGCACCGATCCCCAGGCGGGCTTGGGCTGGATCGAGGTTTCGAGGACGGTGTCGTCGTCGACATTGTCGCGCTGGATCGGCGCCGCCTCGCGCTTCGGCTGGATCGAGGTTTCGAGGACGGTGTCATCGTCCACGTTGTCGCGCTGGACCGTGCCGGCGAGCGGCTGCTTCTGGACCGTCTCGTCCGGGCGCGGCGTCTTCGTCTCCCGCTTGGCCTGTACCTTCGCCTCGATCGGCTCCTCGTCGCGGTTGAGGGGCCCCGGCCTGGGATCGGATTTGGCCTGCGCGCGCTCCGGCTCCTCCTTCGGCTTCGCGCCGCCCTCGGCCTTTTTCTTCTGGAGCAGGCCGGAAAGATCCCGGGCCTCTTCCTTGCTCTCCCGCGCCTCGATCGGCCGTTTCTCCTCCCGCTGCAGGGCCCGCCGGCTCGCCGCCCCCGGCGCGGGGAGCGGCGATATGGCGACGGGGGCGGCCGCGCCGGCGGGCGAGGCGGCGACGACGCTCTCCGCGATCCGGTCCGCCTCCGCCTCGAAGCGGTCGTGGGCGGGCCCGACGTCGAGCTTCGCCTGCACCGGCGCCTCGAGCGCCGCGCGCGGCCTGGCGGCGGCCGGCTTCGCGGCGGCGGGACGCGGTGCGGCGAAGGTCGCCATCAGTCCTTCTTCTTGCCGCCCAGCTGCTTCAGGATCGCGGCGAGCGACTGGCGCACCAGCTTCGCCTCCTCGCGCGCCACGCCGGTCGCGGCGGCGAAGGCCCGGTCGGTGGCCCTTGCGAGCTTCTCCAGCGCGTCCCTGCCGGCGGTCTTCTCGTTCTTGAGTCCGGTGACGAGCCGGTCGACGAGCTGGTCGGAAACCTTGATCGTGTCCTGCGCCTTCATTACCGCGGCGACCGTATCGACCGCCGTCGCGCGATCCGCGCGGGTGCTGATCACCAGTTCGCAGCGCGCCGGGTCGGCGAGCAGCCGGCCGGCGGGCGGATCGGTGGCGAGGACGGTATGTTGCGCCGCCTCGCTCTCGCGGACCTCGATCCGGGCGATCTCTATGCCGCGTCCGCGCGCCTCGGCCCGTGCCTTTTCGAGCGGCCATCCGACGAGGTCCGGCATGACCTTGCGCGCCGACAGGTCCGGTCCGTCGGGGCAGGGGCGCCGGCCGCCGGAGAGGTCGATCTCACGATAGGCGGCGGTGCCGCGCTCGATCCGGAGGACCCGGTCGTCGGCCAGCAGGGTTGCGCCCTTCGCGTCGGAAACGGTCAGGACGGCTTCCTCGGCGCCGTCCACCGCGAAGCGGAAGGTGCCCCCGCCGCCGGTCTCGGCGCAGGCGAGCGCCTTTCCGCGCCTCTCGACCGCCGACACGGTCAGCCCCGGCTGGCCGATCCCGTCCTTCAACACGCGGCCGGAGACGATCGCCGTGCCCGCCTCCGGGACCGCCGCGGCGACCGACCGGGCGAGGTCGTCGAGCCGCGCTCCGGCCTCGCGATCGCCGGCGGCGATCCTCGCCTCCATCGCCTGGCGCGCCGCGGGATCCAGCCGGCCCTGCCGCTCGAGCCAGGTACGGCGCTTGCGGTCCATCGCCAGCCGCGCGGCCGCGGCGTCGTAGCCGCCGGCGAAATGGCCGGACATCAGCGCGAACAGGCGTTCCGCGGGCGCCTCGATCCGCGGCGCGTCTTGCTGCCGCGCGGCGGCTTCGCTCTTGTCATTGGAACTAGCCATGGTCCGCTCCCATCCTGTGGTTGCTGCGCTCGTGCAGCGCCTCCTGGCCCGGCTTGTAGCCGACCGCCGGGCTGGCGGAGCCGGTCGCGCCGAACATGCGGCCGGCCATGCCGAGCATCGCCGCGCCCGCTCTGGCGCAATAATCGGCGTTGGCGAACGAGCGGTTCGGCTCCGGAATGGAGAGGTGCGACTGGCCGATCGCCCGGAAGCAATGGGTGCCGAAATTGTGGTGCTGGAGCACCGAGAAGCCGAGGCTGAGGCCCGACAGCTGGGAGAGCCCGTCGCCCCAGCTCGGCTCGCTGAAGCGGTTGGCGGTCATCTGGTTGGTCATGCTGAACACGCAGGCGTGGATGACGGCGAGATCCGACCCGTTCATCTGGGTGTCGGAGTCGCACTGATTGCCCGCCATCTTGACGTCGTCGAGCGAGAGCAGGCCGATCAGCGACGGCACGAACGTGGCCGACGCGGCGAGCCCGTCGAACCGCGTCTGGTTGTCCGCGAACAGCAGCCGCCCCGTCGTCACCGCGACGCGATCCTGGGCGTCGCCGCCTTCGTCGACATCCTGACCGACGCCGAAGAAGAAGGGCAGCCCCGCAAAGTCGGCACCGAAGCCGAAGTTCAGCACCGAGATCACGGCGTTGCCCATCAGGGTCGGCATCGGATCGAGCTTCAGCAGCGTGGTCAGCCCGGCCGGAGCGGTGCCTGCGGGCCCGCCGAACGCGGAGGCGAACAGCGCCCTCCAGAAGCTGCTGGCGGCGACCGCGCCCAGGGAGGCGAACTGGTTGTCGGCGATGGACATCGCGCCGATCCCGTTCACCTGCAGCGCCCGGCCCTCGGGCGTGCTGACCTGGTTTTCGTGCAGCAGCAGCGCCTCGCGGCCGGTCTGGAGATTCAGCGCGTAACCGGCGCCGGCCGCGGGAAGCTGCAGCGCTGAAAGCGGCATCATGCCGGGCTGGACGTGGCGGATGACGATGCCGCCGCGCTGCCCGAGCTCCGGATAATCGTTCAGCGCCAGGATGCGGCGGCCGTTGCCGTGGATGCGGTTGCGGGCGATCCGCGCGTGGGCGAGCCCGCCGGCGAAGAAGCCGCAGATCGGCCCGTCGCTCTGCGCACCGCAGCCCTCGACGACGTTGTCGACGCAGTCGAGGTCCTCCGCCCAGCCGAGCACGATGCCGCCGCGTCCGGTGTGGACCACTTCGCCCTCGGCCAGCGGCGGGGGCTCGTTCGCCGCGCAGTTGCTGATGCGGTTGCCGCGGATCAGGAGGTCCGCGACGCCGCAATATTGCCGGTCCGTGGTGAGGTCGAACTGAGTGAAGGGCGCGATGCCGGATTCGCCCATTTCCTCGATCTCGTTCTCGACGATCGCGCAGCGCACGATGAACGGATCGGCGTCCGGCCGCATCGGCGTATCGGGGTTCCTGCCGCCGCCGGTCACCGTCACCGGCACGTACCAGCAGCCTTCCGGCGTCACGACGTAGATCCAGTAGATGAGGATGAAGCTCGTCGCGCCGCCTTTCTCGGGAGGCGCCGAATAGGTCGACCAGGGGACCTCGACCGCGAACGGCAGCCGCGGCCGGTAGGGCGCCTCCTCGTCCTCGGGCACCATCGCGATGCTGCCGAGCACGATGCCGGCCCCGCCGCCGCGGCGGATCCGGTTGCGCCGGATCTCGACCTCCTCGCTGCCGCCGACGACGTGGATGCCGCCCATCGGCAGGAGCACGCGCCCGTCCGGGTCCGCGACCGCGATCTCGTTTTCCTCCACCCGCATGTCGCGGCCGAACAGCACGACGGCGCTGGACAGGCCGTTGGCATTGGCCGGCGCGCCCGCTCCGGTGGCGATCTGGTCCAGCGAGATGCAGTTCCTCTCCAGCGCCAGCATCGCGCCGCCGTTGAACAAGACGGCCGGCGCGTCGCGCGTGCGGATCGCCATATGCTCGATGCGGATCTTCGAGGTCTCGCTGCCGAAGGCGTTGCTGCTCGTGTCGTCGACCGCGATCGCGATCGCCTCGGGCGCCTCGATCGAGAAGCCGCGGATCGTGATCGCGCGGCTGTCCCGGATGCCGATCACCGGATCTCCCGGCCCCGGCGCGGCCGGCAGCAGCCGGGTGAGCGGACCGCAGCCCTCGATCACGATATTCTCCCGACCGTCGATCAGCACATTCTCGCGGTGGGTTCCGCGCAGCAGGCAGATCTTGCCGCCGCTGTCCGGCAGGCGGGCGAGCGCCTCGGCGATCGTGTCGACGTCTCCGAAACTCTCCTGCTTGTCGCCGACGGTCACCTCGCAGCAGCCGCTGGCGTTGGCGAGCTTGCGGATGCGCCGCCGGCAATCGTGGAAGACCGGCTGCTCGCCGGCCACCCCGCTCCACCTGATAAGGCCGAGAGCGGTGACGTAGCGCCGCGGCGCGGTGGGCGGCGTCGGTCCGCGCATCTCCCACGGCACGATCACCTCGGGCGTGTTCGGGCGCACCGAGAAGGTCCAGCTGTCGCCGACCGGGCCGAGGCCGTCGAAGCTGACGACGACGCCGGTATTGCCGAGCTGGACGGCGGGCGGCGGGCCGGCGGGCTTGCCGATCGGCGCGGCGCTGATCGTCTCCCCCCGCCACACCCGCGCGTAGAGATAGCCGCCCGGCGGGTCGACGCCCCAGGCCGCGGCCAGCGCCGCCGCCCGCGCCGTGTCGTTGAAGAAGGGGGTGGACGCGGGCCCGGCGGCGAGGACGACGGTGCCGTTGCCGGGGTCGTAGGGCGTCTGCACGCGGTAGAAGAGCCCGTGGCGCTCGCCGATCAGCTGGCCGTTGGGGAGGATGCCGTCGCAGCGGATCAGCTCGATGAGATCGCCGACCAGCGGGCGCAGCAATTCGTCCCGCGGCGGCGTCAGAAAGTCGATCGTGTTGCCGGCGAGGGTGACGCGATAGAGCGGGGCGGCGTTGCCGAAGCTCCACACGAACCGGTCGTCGGCGATGATCCGGATCTGGATCGTCTCGTTCTCGGCGCCGAGGAAGCCGCGGCGCACCGGGGGCGTGCAGGGATCCGGCGCCGGGCCGGTGTCGACGAAGTCGACGGTGAGGCGGCGGTTGGAGCGCAGCTCCGCCGTCTCGGGATCGTAGGTCGTCCTCCCTCCGGCTTCGAGGCTGGCGACGAGGGCGTCGAAGGCGTCGGCGCAGCTGTCCGCACCATTGCCGGTGAACAGGTGCACCTTGCGGCTCGGCCGCAGCCGCGCCGAGCTCTCCACTTCGAGGGCGGCCTCGATCGTCTCCGCATCCTCGGCACCGGTCACCGCCTGCTCCCAGGCTTCGAGCCAGACGAGGTCGGTCCGCGCCGCGGCCGGGACCGCCGGGGGCATCGCGTCCTGCGTCGCGCTCAGCCAGTCGTTGGGCAGAAGCTGGCCGGTCTTGTCGCGCAGCTGCAGATAATCGGTCTGCAGCCGGAACGTCTCGGGCGCGTCGACGTCCAGCCGCAGCCCGCCGAGATAGAAGACGCCGGCGCCGATCGCGAAGTCGTAGCCGCCCGGCCCCGCGCCGACCGGCCCGATCTTCATGCCGTCGTCGGGCGATCCGCTGGTGACGAGGAGGTCGGTGAGCAGCCGCCGCTGCTCGCCCTGCTGGATGAACGCGCCCTCATTCTGCTCGGAATCGAGCAGCACGCTGCCCTGATAGTGGAGCAGGCCCGAATAGTGCTTGGCGGGCTGGAAATGGTGCCGGGTTATGTCGATGGCGTGCATGGCACATCTCCCCTCAGGTTTCGTAGACCAGGCCGCAGATCGTGTTCAGCGGCATATATTCGTCGAGCTTGGTGCGCAGGTCCGCCGCGAGGATCGGCGCGAGGACCCGGCTGAAGACACCCATTTCGGAGCCGTTCTCGGCCCCGGTCGCGATCTCGGGCGGCGAGGTCGGGCTGAGCTGGGCGTAACCGGGCTGGCCGAAGCGCTGGGAGACGAAGAGGTGCGCCGGGATGCCGCCCGCCATAAGTTGCGATTCGTACTGCCGCGGCAGGCGCAGCGCCGGGCTGGCGGGGGCGGCGCTGAAGCGGAAGCAGCCATGCTGGTTGTCGGCGACGACGACATTGCCCGTGGCCAGCGTCTCGGTGGCGTCGAGCCGGTTGACCTCGATCGCCCCGAAGACGGTGGAGCGGACGATTTCGAGCGCGCCGGACCTCAGCAGGATCGCCGGCCGCGCGGGATCGATGCTGTGGACGATCGAATCGACGATGCGCACCTTGCCCGCCGCGCAGGGATCGTTCGCCGCCTGATATTCCTCGATCGGCCCCAGAATCGAATTTTCGATGACGAGTTCGCGCACCTCGCCGCGCAGCTGCAGCCGCACATGGGGTATGGCGACGCCGCGGCAGGGAAGGAGGCGCGCGCGCTCGCCGCCCGGATCGAGCGTGACGTTGCGCAGCACTACCCGCTCGATCGGGCCGTCGGTGCCGTCGATCACCAAGGTCGTCATCACCGGCGCCACCGGCTGGTCCGGATCGGCCAGCACCTGCTCGGGATAAGTCGCCTGCGCGACGGTGAGCCACAGGCCGTCTATCTCGATCGACCGGGCGTTGGCGGGATCGTCGATCGGCAAGGTGGCGTCGATCGCCGCCGCCTTCAGCACCGCCCGGCTGGGATTTCCCGGCGCGCGGGTGAGCATCACATAGGGGCGGGTGAAGTTGCGCGCCTGCCACGTCAGCAGGGTGAACGGCGCGACCTGGCCCTGGATGTGGTAGCTCTTCGACGCGGGAAATTCGTCGAAGCCGGTGAGGCTGGCGGCGGGCACCGGTATCGGGTTGATGCTGGTCTGCGCGCTCGGCAGCACCGCCGCGCCGGTCGGGATCGCACGGCCGCGGTCATGCCCGCCGGCGCCGACCGGATCGAACTGGCCGTAATGGTGGATCCGGGGGAAGAAGCTGCCCTGGCCGTCGGTGCGCGCCAGGCCCCGCCGCGGATCGATCAGCACCGCGACGCCGGTCGGAAAGATTGGGACCGGCGTCTCCCAGTCGAGCTCCGCCGCAGCGATCGCCTCGGGAGGCTGGTCGACCGTCGCCGCGAAGCTGGTGCCGCTCGCGACTTCCAGCGCCCGCCCGTAAAGCTGGTACTTGCCGCAATCCTCGGCATGCGTCGCCGCCTGCAGCGCGATGAAGGCGGCCGCGGCCGGATAGGTCGGCGGGCCGCCTATATCGAGCCGGGCGAGCTCGGCGAGCTGGCGTGCGCCGTCCACCGTCGCGCCGACCAGCGACGCCAGGCGCGGCCCCATGCCGGCGAGGCTGGTCGCGGGCGTGATCTCGAACAGGGCATGATCGAGCAGCGGCACCGGGATCGGCGCGGGCATGTGCCAGATCCGCGCCGGCTCCCACGCGCCGCTCGCCGTCCGGGCGTTGTTGGCGAAGAGGACGGTCTCGCGGCCGGACGGATCGAAGCTGAACCAGTTCGGGGCGAGCTTCAGCCCCATCGAATCGCGGATCTCCACCGGCTTCTGCCGGTAGAGATGGATGTTGAGCCGCGGGATCGCGTAGCGGCCCCGGACGCCGGAGAGGCGGCGAAAATCCGGCCGGTGGGAGAAGGGATCGAAGGCGCCGTCGAGGCGGTCGCAGGCGTGGCGCGCGCGCAGGTTGGCGGAGCCGCCGGGCGGCGTGCCGGTGCGTGGCCCCTCCTGCGCCAGCGCCGCCTCGTCGAGCCCGTGCCAGTGCCGGGAGAGCCGGCGAAAGGCTTCGACCGCCATGCCGCCCCAGCCGGTAATGTCCTTGATCAGCTCGTCGAGCACCACCAGGGTGCCCGCGCGACGCCGGTAGAAGAGGGTGCGCGCCACGTCGACGCGGACGCCCCGGCCGTTGATGCTGTTGAGCAGCCGCGTGCCGAGCAGGTCGCCGATGTAGGAGACCGCCCACTCGTCGGCATAGTCGATGAAGCTGTTCTCCCACAGGCGGTCGATGGCGCGGCGGGCGACGGCCGCGTCCCCCGCGATGACCTCGATCAGCGGCCGCAGCACCTCGCCATGCGATGCGGTGAAATCGGCATCGCGGTAGACCTCCGGGATCCAGCTCCACAATTTCTCCGCATAATATTCGGCATAGCCGTCGTCGGCGGCGCGAGCGGCGGGTTCGATGTCGGCCATCAGGCGGCCCCCACGCTGAGAATGAAGGAGAGATACCGGCCCGCGCCTGGGGAGAGGGCGGTCGGCATGTCGGCGCCGTCGACGACGATCCGCCGCACGTCGGCGACGCCTTCGACCCGCGCCGCGACCTGGGCGATCCGGCTGCGGAACAGCGCGCCGCCGATCGCCGCATTGGCGGGGGCGAGCAGGCCGCTTTCCGCATCCTCCAGCGTCTCGGCGACGGCCGTGCAGACGTCGGCGGCGACATAGGCCGGGTCGGCGACGATCTCGACGGTGAGGGCGTGCTCGCTCGGCACGGCGGGGCTCACCGAGACCGGGATCAGCGGGTCGCCGGCCTCGCGCAGCGCCGCGCGCAGCTCGGCGGAGACGTCCCCGCTCTCGTTGATGATCCAGGCGGCGACTCCGGCCCGCTGCGCGCCGGGCACCCACACCCATTGCACCTGCGCCGCGAGGACGCCGGCATAGCCGGTGGTCAGCGCCGCATAATCGTCGATCGACACGGCGCGGCCGGAACGGCTCGCGGCGCGCGGCGCCTTCTGGCGCACGGCGTCCGCCGCCTCGGCGTCGGCGCCCCCGCGCGCCTCGAGCGGCGCGACGAGCCGTGCGATGCCGGGGAGGCGGCCGACGAGCTGGGTCACCTTGCCCGGCGGCGGCAGGTCCGCGCCCGCGCCCCAGCGATAGCTCGCGAGGATGTTCCGCGTGCCGGTCGGCGGCCGCGTCAGATCGCCGAACATGATGTCGGTCTCGCCCGCGGCGTCGTGGCGGACGATATAGACCCGCTCGTCCGGCCTGACGCCGAAGAAGCTCTCGACCCGCCTCCACAGGATGCCGTTCACCCGCACCTCCAGCTCGGGCGCCGCGCCGCCGGGGGCGGTGGCGTCGGGCAGGTAGGTGAGGGGCTTCTTCTTGAGCCGGAAGGTCTGCCACGGCCGGGTCGAGTCGCCGGAGCCGAGCACTTCGTCGCGCACCGTCTCGCCGCGGGTCGCCGCGATCAGATTGCCGTGATAGCGCACGGGAACGGCGAGCAGCTCGGCGCTGCGCTCGGTGATCGCGGTGCCGGCGAGGGTTGGCCGGCCGCGCGGATCGACGCTGACGCTGCCGGCGAGCGCGACCCCGGCATCGCCGGCCCCGGCAGCGATCATCTCGGCCACCTCGGCCCCGGCGAGCGAGGGCACCGGCCCCAGCCCCGCGCGGCTGGCCAGCAGGTCCTCGGGGAGCAGCTCGGCGGCGGCGGGGTTGGTGAGGCGGCCGGCCGGCATCGGCCGGAAGTGGACGCGCCCCATCGCGACCGGGGTGGCGAAGGTCAGCTGCGTGACCTTCCCCGCCACCGGCTGCGCGGCGGTGCCGAGTTGGATGCTCGCGATGGTGGCGTTGCTCACCACGGCGGCGGAATAGCTTCCGGACGCCTCGAGCACGACCACGTCGTTGGCCGCGATCTGCGGGTAGACGCTGTCGAGCATCCACTGCGTCCGCGCGGTCCCGGTCGGGGGCGTGCCGTCGAACGGGGCGAAGGCGGTGGGTCCGGCGCTCTGGGTCATGATCCTGAGTTCGATCGAACCGAGCGGCCGGCCGGTCAAAGCGGAGGGCCAGGCGGTGAAGGTCGCCACCCGATATTCGGCGCCGTCGGGCATGCGCGTCGCCTGCACGTCGACGACCTGCCCGGCGCCGCAGGGGGCGCCGTCCAGCAGGAAGGCGACCGTCTGCCCCGGAAGCACGCCCGGTGCGCCCGCCGCGAACGCGAACAGGCCGCCGAACGCGGTCGGGCGCAGCGGCGCCAGCTCCCAGGCGTTGAGGCGCGGGTCGGCGATCGCATCGGCGTCGGTCTCGAAGATCTGGGGCGGGATTCCGGGGACGCCCTTGCTGCGGATTTGCGTCCCCGCCGGGATTTCGGCGGGCCCCTTCGCGTCGGCGATCGCCGCGAGCGTGATCGCCGCGGCGACGGCGGGGCGGGGCCGGTAGCCGAGCAGCGCGACCAGCCGCTGCAGCGCCGCCCCCTCGGGCGCGGTGCGCAGGAAGGCGCGGGCGGCGATGATGGAGGTGGCAAGGCCCCCCTTCATGTCGCAGGAACCGCGGCCGTAAATCTTGCCATCGCGCAATTCGCCCCCGAAGGGATCCACGGTCCAGCCTTGGCCCACCTCCACC
>JBKBVA010000070.1:0-10448 GCA_046289665.1 Allosphingosinicella sp. | reverse complement strand
GCGATCCTCTTTGGAGCGGCCCTCGTGGGGCTCCTGGACCTCGCTGCCTTCCTCGCCCTCCCGGCGGCGACCGCCGTTGCGGCCGCGGTGGCGGCGGCGCTTGCGGCCGCGCTCGCCATTCTCGTCGGAGCGTTCCGGACGGTCGCGGCCCTCGCGGCCCTCGCGCCGGCCGCGGCCCTCGCTCCGGCGGCGATCGCCGCGGGCGCGGGGGCGGGGTCGGCCGGGACGGGCGCGGGCGGCGGCGGCGTCTACGATCCCTTCGCCGGCGCGGCTCCGCTGCGGCGCGAGGCCGCCACGCCGCGGCCCGATGGCGACGGCGCCCTGATCCTGAACGAGCCGCTTCTCGCCTCCGTCGGGCGCACCCTCAAGCAGTCCCGGCCCGGCGTCCGGGGAACGGTGACCCTGCTCGTGCGCGTGTCGGGGGACGGGGTGGTGATCGAGGCGATGCCCAAGGGCGGCTCCGCCCCCGCCGCGGCGAAGGCGGCGCTGCAGCGCGCGCTGATCGGGGTGAAATTGTTCTCCGGCTCGGCGTCGGGCCCGCAATTGCTGGAGCTTCCTCCGGTCGTCCTTGGATGAGGGCTGCTCGTCCGGGAAAAACGGGGCGGCCGGGATGGCGGCAGATCCGGTTTCCGCCTCGCCGTGCCGCGGCACCGGTTTCGACGGCGCGGCGCGCCCGGGCGTCTAGCGGATGCTGGACAAGCGCGGCCGGGCGCGACAGGAGAGGCGGCACTGGCTCCGGACCTCGATTTTTCCTTTCCCGAAAGTGTCTTCGATGCGTTTCCTCCTCCTGCCCCTGATCTTCGCCGCCGCGTCCTGCGCGACCGTGCCGCCCTCGCCGGAGAAGCGGGCGGAGAGCTGGTGGAGCGACGTGGCGGCGCTCGCCGACGATGCGATGGAAGGGCGCCAGGCCGGTACCGAGGGCCATCGCCGCGCGGCGGCCTATGTGATCGACGAGCTGCGCGAGATCGGCCTCGAGCCGGCGGGCACCGAGGGGTTCCTCCAGCCGGTGTCCTTCGAGGAGCAATATGTCGACCATGCCGCCTCCACCGCGGTTCTGGCGGCGAACGGGCGCGAGACGCCGGTGCGGCTCCCCGACGACATGATCGTCGGGCGCGGCGAGGGGCGGCGGCCGGCAGCGGTCGACGCGCCCTTGGTGTTCGTCGGCTACGGCCTCCATGTCCCCGAGGCCGGGCATGACGACTTTGCCGGCGTCGACCTCAAGGGCAAGATCGCCGTCGCGGTCAGCGGCGGGCCCGCCGACATTTCCGGCGCGCTCAAGGCCCATGCCCGCCGCAACCGCAGCGCCTATCTGGCCGAACGCGGCGCGGCGGGGCTGATCACGCTCAACACGCCCAAGGCCACCGAATCGCCCTGGTCGCGCTCGATGGTCTCGGCCGGCCAGCCGGGCCTCTATTTCGCCGATCCGGCGCTTCGGGACGTGCAGGCCGAATTCTTCACCGCCGCCTTCAACGGCGAGACGGCCGAAAAGCTGTTCGCCGCCTCCGGTCGCAGCTTCGTCGAGATCGCGGCCCTTGCAGACGCCTCGAAGCCCCTGTCCGCCTTCGACATGAAGCAGTCGCTCCGCGCCCGGCTCGCCACCCGCCACGGCTCGCTCGAATCCCCGAACGTGGTGGCGCGGCTCCCCGGCTCGGATCCGGCGCTTGCGGACGAGCATGTCGCCTTCACCGCCCATCTCGACGGCCTCGGCATCCGCGACGCCGCCGACGGAGACCGGATCAACAACGGTGCACTCGACAATGCCGCCGGCGTCGCCTCGCTGCTCGACATCGCGCGCAGCTACAAGGCGCGCGGCATCCGGCCGAAGCGCTCGATGCTGTTCGTGTTCGTGACGGCGGAGGAGAAGGGCCTGCTCGGATCGCGCTATTTCGCGCTGCGGCCGACGGTGCCGAAGCTGGTCGCGAACCTCAACCTCGACATGGCGCTGCCGATTTTCCCGCTGAAGAGCGTCATCGCCCTCGGGGCGGAGGAGAGCAGCCTCGGCGCGGTCGCCGCGGCGGTGACCGGAGAGATGGGGCTGCCGCTGGTGCCGGACCCGTTCCCGGACAGGAACAGCTTCGTCCGGTCGGACCAGTACAGCTTCATCCGCGAAGGCGTGCCGGCGCTCGCCTTCAAGTTCGGCTTCGCGGCGAACACGCCGGAAGCCGAAGCGGAGCGCAACTGGCGCTCGACGCGCTACCATGGCCCGGCGGACGATCTCGGCCAGCCGGTGGAGCGGCGCGACGCCATCCGCCTCGACGACGTCATCGCCGAGATCGGCCTGCGCGTCGCCGATGCGCTTGAGCGGCCGCACTGGCTCGCGGAGAGCTTCTTCCGCCGCTTCGCAAGGGACTGAGGGGCCATTCGCGCCGCGCCCCCTCCCGCCGAAAAGGGTTGCGGCCCCGGCGCGGCGCTGGTCTAGCGGGCGGCATGGACGGACCCAGCCCCCCGATGCAGATGCGGCGGCCCTCCATCGCGGCCGTCGTGTTCGGGGCGGGCGCGGCCATCGTCCTGCTCTGGTTCCTGGCGAAGATCGTCAGCGCGCTGCTGCTCTTCTTCCTCGCCCTGGTCGTCGCCATAGCGCTCTCCGCGCCGGTCCAGTGGCTGATCGAGCGGGGGCTGACCCGCCGCCTCGCCGCTCTGCTCGTCCTCGTCGCCTTCTTCGCCGTGCTCGGCCTGATCGGCTGGCTGGTCATACCGCGCGTCGCCAGCCAGCTCGTCTCGCTGTTCAACAGCCTTCCGGAGCTGATCGGCCGGATCAACGACCAGATCGCCCAGCTTCTCGTCCGCCATCCCGAGCTGCAGGCGCTGGCGAGCGCGGACGGCAACACGCTGGAGGGGCTGGGGCCGAGCGCGGTCAATGTCTTCCGCGGCGTCGGCGGCTTCTCGCTAACCCTGCTCGGCGTGCTGGCGCTGACCATCATCTTCCTGAGCGCCGTCATCTACACGGTGCTGAACCCGCGGCCGATCCTGCGCGGCTATCTCGGCAGCCTGCCGCGTACCTCGCGCCGGCAGGGGATGCGCGCCTATCGCCGCGCCGCCCGCGCGGTGATCGGCTGGACCGAGGCGAGCCTCATCGTCGGCGCGATCGAGTTCGTCGCGGTCTTCGCCTTCCTCAGCTGGATGGGGGTACCGGGCGCATTGGTCTGGGCGGCGCTCGCTTTCTTCGCCGAATTCATCCCGCGCATCGGCGGCTACGTCATGGCGTTTCCGCCGGTGGTGGTCGCGCTGACGCTGGGGCCGGCGACCGCGCTCTGGGTCGCCCTCTTCTACCTCGCGATGAACGAGCTCCTCGGCAATCTCGTCGCCCCGCGCATCCGCGGCGAGACGATGAACATCCACCCGGTGCTCCTGCTCTTCTTCACGCTCGCCTTCACGCTCGCCTTCGGCATTCTCGGCGCCATCGTGGCGACGCCTGCCGCCGCCTTCTTCAGCGCCTATTACGGCGAATTCTACGTGCGCCGCCACCGCGCGGCACCGGCGCGCGCTTGACCCGGCGGGCCGGAGAAGGAGAGGAAGCGAGCATGGACAGCCTGGTTTCGACGCAATGGCTGGAGGCGGAGCTCGGCGCACCCGATCTGCGCATCATCGACGCCACCGCCTTCCTTCCCGGCTCCAGCCGCGACGCCCGCGCCGAATATGAGGCGGAGCATATCCCCGGCGCGGTGTGGCTCGACCTCGAGGCGGTGTCGGACACCGACAATCCGCTCCCCCACATGCTCCCGCCCGAGCACAAGTTCGCCAGCCGGATGCAGTCGCTCGGTTTGGGCGACGGGCAGCGCTTCGTCGTCTACGACAATTCACCGCTCCACAGCGCGGCCCGCATCTGGTGGATGCTGAGGATCTTCGGCGCCCACTATGTCGCCCTGCTCGACGGCGGACTGCAGAAATGGAAGGCGGAAGGGCGGCCGCTGGAGAGCGGCAGGCCAGAGGTCCGCCACGGCCACTTCACCCCCGCGCTCGACCGCGGGGCGGCGGTGGACAAGGATTACATGCTCTCGATCTTGGGCGATCCGACCTGCGAGATCGTCGACGCCCGCGGCGCCGCGCGCTTCACCGGCGAGGAGGCGGAGCCGCGGCCCGGCATGGCCTCGGGCCACATTCCCGGCGCCCGCAACCTGCCGCAGGGCCAGCTGTTCAGGCCGGACAACAGCTGGAAAAGGGGCGACGAGCTGCGCGCCGCCTTCGACGCGGCGGGGGTCGATCTCGCCAAGCCGATGATCACCACCTGCGGCTCCGGCGTCACCGCCGCGGTGCTGCTGTTCGGCGCGCATCTCCTCGGCAAGGAGGACGTGCGCCTCTACGACGGCAGCTGGTCGGAATGGGGCGCCGATCCCGCCACCCCGAAGCAGCAGGGCCCGGCATGAGCGGCAAGGATTCCCGGCCCGACACGCGCCTTGTCGCCGGCGGGCGGCGCAAGGAATGGACCCACGGCATCGTCAGCCCGCCGGTCTACCGCGCCTCCACCATCCTGTTCGACAGCGTCGAGGAGATGCTCGCCTCCAACCCGCCCAGAGCCGGGCGGCTGCAATATGGCCGCAACGGCACGCCGACCCAGTGGGCGCTCGCCGAGGCGCTGACCGAGATGGAGCCCGGCGCCGCCGGCACCCGGCTCTTTCCGTCCGGCGCCGCCGCCATCGCCATGGCCCTGATGTCGGTGCTGAGCCCCGGCGACGAATTGCTGATGGTCGACAGCGCCTACGGCCCGACCCGCGCCTTCTGCGACACCGTCCTCGCCGGGACCGGCATCGCCACGCGCTACTACGATCCGCTGGTGGGGGAAGGCATCGCCGAGCTGATCGGCGCGCACACCCGCGCGATCTTCCTCGAAAGCCCCGGCTCCCTCACCATGGAGGTGCAGGACGTGCCGGCCATCTGCCGCGTCGCCAAGGAACGCGGCCTCGTCACCCTCATCGACAACACCTGGGCGACGCCGCTCCTCTTCCCGGCGCTCGCGGCGGGGGTCGACATCGCGATCCTCGCCTGCACCAAATATATCGTCGGCCATGCCGACGTGATGCTCGGTTCGGTGACGACGACGAAGGCGCACTGGCCGCGGCTGGAGCAGACCGCCCGCGCCTTCGGCCAGCATGTCAGCCCGGACGACGCCTTCCTCGCCGCCCGCGGCCTGCGCACCCTCTCGGTCCGCCTCAGGCGCCACGAGGAGAGCGCCCTCGCCGTCGCCCGCTGGCTCGCCGGCCAGCCGCAGGTCGCGCGCGTCCTGCACCCGGCCTTGCCCGGCTGCCCCGGCCATGACCTGTGGCGGCGCGACTTCTCCGGCGCTTCGGGCCTCTTCTCCTTCATCCTCGCCGGCGGCAGCGACGCCGACCGCGCGCGGCTCGTCGACGGCCTCGAACACTTCGGCATCGGCTACAGCTGGGGCGGCTTCGAGAGCCTTGCTCTGCCGTTCGATCCCGACCGGCTCCGCACCGCCACTGCCTGGCAGGCGGAGGGCCCGGCCGTCCGCCTCCATATCGGGCTCGAGGATCCCGCCGACCTGATCGAGGACCTTGCCGCGGGCCTGGCACGTTACGGAAGCACGGAATGATCAACCGCTTCGCCCAGACCGTCGGCATCACCTGGCCGACCTATGCCGACTGGATCGCCGCCGCGCTCGCCGCGGCGCTGCTCGTCCTCGTCTGGACCGCGGCCCTGCTCGGCGCCCGCCGCATCGGCCCGCCCATGGCCGATTTCTGGGCGAAGCGCGCCGGCAGCCGCAGCGAAGGGGTGGCGGACCGGATGTGCGATCTCGCCCGCTATTTGATCGCGGTCTTCCTCATCGGCATCATCATCAACGTCGATGCGTGGCGCCCGCTCGGCGGACTCCTCCTCGGCCTCGCCCTCGCCACCTCCGCCTTCCTGCTCATCGCCGGCATCGTGCGCGGCCTGCACCTCCCGCGCCCGGTGGCGGCCCTGCTCGCCGGCGCCGCCTTCGTCGCGATCCTCGCCCGCTCGGTGGGCGGGCTCGATCCGATCGTCGAGATGCTCGACAAGCTCGGCTTCAACGTCGGACAGCGGCGCTTCTCGCTGCTCGCGGTGATCCAGATCCTGCTCGTCATCGCTGCCATCTATGCGGTGGTGCGCTTCCTCAACCGCGTCATCGGCCACACGATCAAGCGCACCTCAAGCTTCGATCCCACCCAGCAGCTCCTCGCCCAGAAGCTCGCCTCGGTGGCCATTCTCGCCGCCGCCTTCTTCATCGGCATCGATCTCGTCGGCATCGATCTCACCGCGCTGGCCGTCTTCTCCGGCGCCTTCGGCCTCGCGGTCGGCTTCGGCTTCCAGAAGACGTTCGGAAACCTCATCGCCGGAATCATCCTGCTGATGGACCGCTCGATCAAGCCGGGCGACGTCATCGTCGTCGGCGAGAGCTTCGGGACGGTGAACAAGATCGGCGTGCGCGCCGTCTCGATCATCACCCGCGACGGCAAGGAGCATCTGATTCCCAACGAAAATCTGATGACGCAGGAGGTCGAGAACTGGTCCTATTCGAACCGCGACGTGCGCATCCACATCCCGGTCGGCGTCTCCTACGAATGCGACATCGCGCTCGCTCAGAAATTGATGATCGAGGCGGCCGGCGAATCGAAGCGGGTGCTCCAGACGCCGGCGCCGCGCGTGTGGCTGCTCGGCTATGGCGACAGCTCGGTCGACCACGAGATCCTGGTCTGGGTGCGCGATCCCGAGGCCGGCGTCGGCAACGTCCGGTCCGAAATCCTCAACCGGCTGTGGGGCCTGTTCAAGGAGCACGGCATCGAGATCCCGTTCCCGCAGCGCGACATCCACGTGAAGAGCTGGCCCGATCCGCCGCCTACCGGGGCGGGAACGCAAGGCTAGGCGCGGACGATCTCCGCCAGCTCGGCGAGCGCCTCGCGCAGCGCGTCGGCGAGGCGGGCCGCGGCGGCCTTGCGGCCGGCGCTGTCCCCGTCGCCGGCGAGCAGGGCTTCGGCGCCGGCGGCGGCCGCAGCGATGGCGCGGGCGGCGCAGCGGTCGAAGCGGCGCTGGTCGACCGGCAGCGCATCCTCATAGCCCGCGCGGGTCCGCGCCGCCTCGTCGAGCGCGCAATCGCCGCCCCGCTCCCCCGCCAGCTCCTCGACCAGCGCCAGCACGCGGCGCAGCTGCGCGACCTGGGCGCCGGCGTCGGCGAGGCCGGGGGGCGTGGAGGGGGACCAGGGTTGGCTCATGACCGGCGGCTTCTAACGCGCCGAGCGCTAAGGAAGGGCTAATGCACGCGGGTTGCGGGCGCCGGCCCGCTGCGGCAGGGGAGGGCGATGACAGTCCTCCGCGCCGCCGCCGCCGCCCTTGCCGTCCTCCTCGCCTCCGCGCCCGCCCTCGCCCAGGAGGAGGAGACGCCGGGGATCGAGGCGCAGGACGGCGGCCTGTTCGTCAGCGGCGAGGCGCTGATCCTCTCCGACTATCGCTTCCGCGGCATCTCGCGATCGGACGAGGATCCGGCGCTGCAGGGGCAGATCACCGTCTCGACGCCCGGCGGCTTCTACGCGGGCGCGCGCGGCACGACGATGAAGGACGCGCCGCTCGGCGACGTCGAGCTCGATCTCTACGCCGGCTACAGCGTCCCCCTCGGCCTCGCCAGCACGGTCGATGTAGGCGTCATGTATTATTGGTTCCCCGACGGCAGCGGCGACACCGACTATGTCGAGCCCTACGCCTCCCTCTCCCACACGCTCGGTCCCGCGGAGGGGACGGTGGGCGTCAAATATGCGCCGCGCCAGGCGGCGCTCGGCGACGAGGACGTGCTCTACGCCTTCGCCGAGGTGGAAGGCGCGATCCCGCTCACGCCCGTCACGCTCAGCGCCGGGGCGGGCTGGCAGGATGCCGGCGCGTTCGGGCGCTACTGGAACTGGTCGCTGGGCGCCCGCTACGATTTCGGACCGCTCGAGGCGGGCGTCCGCTACGTCGACACCGATTTGCCGCTGCCCGGCGCGGACGCCGGGCTGGTCCTCTCGCTGGGCTTCCGCTTCTAGCCGCTTATTGCGGGGTCGACGCGGTGGCTTCGCGGCCGGGGCCGGCGGGGGCCTGGACGATGGTCGCGGTCAGCGCGCCCTTGTCGACGACCTGGGTCGAGGGATCGCCGGCCACCGAGCGGGCGCCGAGCGCGGCGCGGTCCCCGCCGGCGGCATCCAGCATCGAGCGCTCCGAGCTGCTGCGCGGGGCGGGGCCGCCGAACAGGGCTTCGAGCGCCTGGGTGCGGGCGTCCGCGCCCTGCGGGACGGGGGTGCCCGGCGCCGGCGGCTCGAGCGCGAAATCGGGCGGGATCACCAGCGGCGCGTTGCGCGCGACGGCGAACTCGTCGGGGCGCTCGCGGCCGGCAATGCCGCTCGATCCGCAGCCGGCGAGCAGCAGGGCGGCGGCGGGAGCGGCGAGCCCGAACTTGACGATACGCATAGTCGATTATCCTTCCGAAGGCGTCTTGGGTTCGCGCGTCAGCAGAGCCCGCACGAGCAATAGCAGGACGCCGATGGTAATGGCAGCGTCCGCGACATTGAAGACCAAAAAGGGCCGGATCTCGCCGAAATGCAGATCGGCGAAATCGACGACATAGCCGAGCCGCACCCGATCGAGGATGTTGCCCAGCGCCCCGCCCAGCACGAAGGACAAAGCGACGGCATCGCCCCGCTTCTTCTCGCGCCACAGCCAGGCGAAGACGAAGGCGGAGATTGCGGCGGTGAGCGCGACGAGCAGCCAGCGGGCGGTGTCGCTGCTCGCGGTGAGCAGACCCATCGACACGCCGAAATTCTGCACCCAGGTGAGGTCGAAGAAGGGCAGGACCTCGATCGACCTCTGCTGCTCGAGCTGCAGGATGTGGACGACGACCCATTTGGTGAGCTGGTCGGCGACGAAGATGGCGAGCGCCACCGACAGGCCGACGATGCGGTTGCGGTGCACCCTGGCGAGCTCGGCGGGCGACATTTCGGACAGCCTGGTCAATTCACCACCTCGTCGCAGCGGGCGCACAGCGCGCCGTCCTCGGGCACTTCGGGCATATGCCGCCAGCAGCGGCCGCATTTCTCGCGCTCGGTGCGGGTGACCTCGATCGTCGCGGTGTCGGCGGGGACGACCTCCGAGACGATGTAGATTTCGGCGAGCGCATCGAGATCCGCCGCGGGGATCTCGGCCGCCGGAAACAGCACCTTCGCCTCGAGGCTGGAGCGGATGATCTTCTCGCGGCGCAGCGGCTCGATCGTCTCGGTCACCCGCTCGCGGCTCTGGCGGATGACGTCCCACTTCCCGGCCAGCGCCGCGTCGCGCCAGCCGGCGTCGATCTCGGGCCATTCGAGCAGGTGGACCGATCCGCCGTCCGGATAGCGCGTGCCCCAAGCTTCCTCGGTGGTGAAGCACAGGACCGGCGACAGCCAGCGCACCAGAGCGTGGAACACCGTGTCGAGCACGGTGCGGTAGGCCCGCCGCTTCGGCGACCCCTCGGGCAGGTTCGGGCCGACGTCGCAATAGAGGCTGTCCTTGCGGATGTCGAAGAAGAAGGCGGAGAGATCCTCGTTCGCGAAGGTGAGGAGGGCGCGGGTGTAGCGGTTGAAGTCGAAGCCGTCCGCCGCGGCCTTGAGCTCGGCGTCGAGTTCGGCGAGGCGGTGGAGCACCCAGCGCTCCAGCTCCGGCATCTCCGCCACCGGCAGCCGCTCGGCATCGGTGAAGCCGTCCAGCGCGCCGAGCAGGTAGCGGAAGGTGTTGCGGAGCTTGCGGTAGGCGTCGCCGGTGCCGGCGAGCACTTCCTTGCCGATACGCACGTCCTCGAAATAGTCGGTCGAGGCGACCCAGAGGCGGAGGATGTCGGCGCCGCTGTCGCGGATGATGGCGAGCGGATCGACGACGTTGCCGAGGCTCTTCGACATCTTGCGCCCGTTCTGGTCGAGCGCGAAGCCGTGGGTCAGCACCGCCTCGTAGGGCGCGCGGCCGCGCGTGCCGCAGCTTTCCAGCAGCGACGACTGGAACCAGCCGCGATGCTGGTCGGAGCCTTCGACATAGAGATCGGCCCGCACGTCCTCGCCGTAGCGCGCCTCGATCACGTAGGCGTGGGTCGATCCCGAATCGAACCAGACGTCGAGGATGTCGGTGACGGGCTCGTAATCTTCCAGCCTGTAGCCGTTGCCGAGCAGGGCCTGGTGGTCGGCCTGAAACCAGGCGTCGGCGCCGCCTTCGTGGAAGGCGCGGATGATGCGGGAATTGACGCCCGGATCGCGCAGATAGTCGCCCGTCTTCCGGTTCACGTAGAGCGCGATCGGCACCCCCCAGGCGCGCTGGCGGCTGATCACCCAGTCGGGGCGGCCCTCCACCATCGAGCGGATGCGGTTCTTCGAGCGGGCGGGGACCCAGCGCGTGTCCTCGATCGCGGCGAGGGCGGTCGCGCGAAGCCCCCTCTCCCCTTCAGGGGAGAGGGCCGGGGAGAGGGGAACGCTGGGCGCACCCTCCGACTCTCC
>JBKBVA010000006.1:0-27146 GCA_046289665.1 Allosphingosinicella sp. | reverse complement strand
GGACGAAACCTCGGCGCCTGGGAAGGCTCGCTTCGCTCGACCCACCCCCGCCCCCTCCCTTTCAGGGAGGGGAGAAGAGGTGGGCGCCTGCGTCGCGCTGGCCTATCCCGACCGCCTCTCCCGCCGCCGCGACGCCTCGGGCGAGAGCTGGATCTCCGCCGGCGGCCGCGGCTTCCGGCTCGACCCGGCCTCGCCGCTCGCCCGCGAGACCTGGCTCGCCGTCGCCGAAGTGTCCGGCACCGCCGCAGGCGCGCGCATCCTCTCCGCCGCCGCGATCGACGAGGCCCTGGCGGCCTACGGCCCTCTTCGCCAAGCGGGTCGAGACCGGCGCGCAGCTCCGCTTCGATCCCGCCACCGGCACCGTGCAGGCGCGGAGCGGGCGGCGGCTCGGCGCCATCACCCTCTCCGAAGGCCGCGACGCCAGGGCTTCGCCCGACGCGATCGAGGCCGCGTTGCTGGAGGGCGTGCGCGCCCACGGCCTGAATCTCCTCCCGTGGAGCGAGGCCGCGCAATCGCTGCGCACCCGCGCCGCCTTCGCGCGCCGCGTCGACCCGGGCCTCGCCGACCTCTCCGACGATGCGCTGCTCGCCGCGCTCGACGCATGGCTCCCCGTCCTCCTCGCCGGGCGCCGGAGCCTGCGCGAGGTCGACGCCGCCGCCCTTTCCGGCACGCTCGACGCGATGCTCGGCTGGGAGGGGCGCAAGGCCGTCGACCGCCTCGCCCCCCACGCCTTCCAGAGCCCGGCGGGAAGCAGCCATGCCATCGACTATCGCGCCGAAGCGGGCCCGACCGTGACGGTGCGCGTCCAGGCGCTCTACGGCCTCTCCGACCATCCGGCGATCGCGGCGGGCGCGGTGCCGCTCGTCCTCAGCCTCACCTCGCCGGCCGGCCGACCGATCCAGACCACGCGGGACCTGCCCGGCTTCTGGGCGGGGAGCTGGGCGGCGGTGGCGAAGGAGATGCGCGGGCGCTATCCGAAGCATCCCTGGCCGGACGATCCGGCCGCCGCCGACCCCACGTTGCGGACCAAGAAAGCAACGGCGCGGCAGGGAAAGAGTTGACGCGCAAACCCAAGATTGGGCAGGCAGCGGCGGCAGCGAAGGAGCGAGACGAGATGGCGGCGCGGATTTTCCAGCGGTCGAAGAATGCGATGCAGTCCGGCAAGGCGCGCGCCGACGAATGGATCCTGCAGTTCGAATCGCACAAGCCCCACCGGCCGGATCCGCTCACCGGCTGGTCCGGCGGCGCCGACACGCAGAGCCAGGTGACGATCGGCTTCCCGACGATGGAGGCGGCGGTCGCCTATGCCGAGAAGAACCAGATCCCCTACCACCTCGTGCCCCCGGCCGAGCGCAAGCTCAGAATCCAGGCCTACGCCGACAATTTCAAATAGGGGGGCTCGACTCCCCTCCCTGGAAGGGAGGGGGCGGGGGTGGGTCGAGCGAAGCGAGGTTACGGCGCCGCAGGTTCCGCCCGGCTTCGCCGGACCCACCCCTAGCCCCTCCCTTCCAGGGAGGGGGATAAGGTCAGGTCTCGAAACCCTCACGTAGGAAGCCCCCGCCCAGCAACAGCAGCATCTTGACGTCCACGGCGGCGCCCTCGGCGCGCTTCGCCGCGACGAAGGCGGGCACCTCGGCGACCCGCACGAGGTGGACCTCGATATCCTCGCCGGCCACGCCGCCGCCGTCGCCGGTCTTCTCCAGCCCCTCGGCGCGCAGCAGGGTGAAGCCCTCCGACGACATTCCGGGCGAGGCGTGGAAGCGGCCGAGATTGACCATGCGGTCCGCGCGGTAGCCGGTCTCCTCCTCGAGTTCGCGGATCGCCGCGGTCTCGACCGCTTCGCCTTCCTCCTCGTCGCCGACCAGGCCGGCGGGGAGCTCGACGCAGCGCGTGCCGAGCGGGACGCGATATTGCTCGACCAGGATCACCTTGTCGTCGACGAGCGCGAGCATCACCGCCGCGCCGACGCCGCGGGTGCGCGAGACATATTCCCACTTGCCCTGCGTCTTCGCCTCGATGAACCGCCCCTGCCAGACGATCTTGGGCTCTTCGCTCACAATTCGATCAGCCTGTCGGGAAGCTCGTTGGGATTGTCGAGCGTCTTGGGGAGGCACTGGGCGAGCACGGCGCCGATCTTCTCGACCGCCAGCGCCATTCCGACGCCGCCGCGGCCCTCCTTCACATGCTCGACCAGCACGTCCATCGCATCGCCCCACACGTCCGGCGTCACCTGGCTGTGGATCGCCTGGTCGGCGACCAGCTCGGCGCGGTGCTCGGCGAGCGAGAGGTAGAGCAGCACGCCGGTGCGCCCGGCGGTGCGGTGCTCGGTCCCCGTTCTGAACAACTCCACCGCCCGCCGCCGCACGCGCCGCGTCTTGGTGCTGCCCGGCGTCAGCGCCATCCTGAGCGGCATGTAGGCGAGCGCGAAGCGCACGATCAGGAAGACGAGGGTCAGGGCGACGAACAGAAAGCCCATCAACGCGACCCGGCCGATCTCGGCATTCCAGCCGAGGACGAGGCCGGTCGCCCAGTCGACCGTGCTCTGCGGCACGAAGGCGAGCAGGGCGGGCACCAGCAGCATCGCCAGCACCGCATAATGCAGCCCGACGTCGTGATAGCCGTCCGAGCGGCCGGCGACGACGGTGACGATCTCCCCGTCGCTCTCGCGCTCCGCCTTGGTCACCGCCGCGGTGACGAGCCTGTGGTCTTCCTCGCTGAAGCGCAGCATCACCATCCCCCCGAAGCGCCGCCGCCGCCGAACGAGCCGCCGCCGCCGGAAAAGCCGCCGAAGCCGCCGCCGCCACCGCCGCCCCAGCCGCCGCCTCCGCCGCCGCCCCATCCGCCGCCGCCGATGCCGGGGCCCCAGATGAACACGCCGCCGCCGCGCCGGCGCCGGTATTTCTTCCCGCGCTTCCCGTTCCGCGCCATCGACATCAGGATGAAGAGCAGGACCATGCCCCAGAAGATGAGGATGCCGAACGAGCCGCTCTCCTCACCGGCGCGCTGCTGCTCAGACGCGGCGAGGACGCGTTGCTCGGCGAGTTCCGGCGGCGCCTGGAGCTGTTCGATCAGCGCGTCGGCGCCGGCCATGATGCCGCCGGGATAATCGTCCGCCTTGAAGCGCGGCAATATCTCGTTCTGGATGATGACGCTGGAGAGGGCGTCGGTGACGATCGGCTCGAGCCCGTAGCCGACCTCGATCCGCACCCGCCGCTCGTTCGGCGCGACGAGCAGGATGATGCCGTTATTGGCCTCGCTCTGGCCGATCCCCCAGTGCCGCCCCAACTGGTAGCCGTAATCCTCGATCGGATAGCCCTGGAGGTCCGGCACCGTCGCGACGACGAGCTGGCGGCTGCTCGCCTGCTCGAGCGCTTCGAGCTTCTGCGTCAGCGCCGCTTCCTCTGCCGGCGGCAGCAGATCGGCCGCATCGACCACCCGCCCGCTCAGTTCGGGGAAATCCTGCGCCGCGGCCGGTGCCGCGACGAGCAGGAGGATTGGGAGGAGGAGGCGAGCCGGGCGCACGCGCCGGCTCAGGCGCCGTTGCCGAAGTCGACGGTCGGCGCGACGTCCGCATCGGGCACTGTCGCCTCGTACGGCACCATCGGCTCGGAGCCGTAGATGACGTTGGCGCCGATCACCGCCGGGAAGGTGCGGATCGTGGTGTTATACTCCTGCACCGCCTTGTTGTAGTCGAGGATCGCGATGTTGATGCGGTTCTCGGTGCCCTCGATCTGCTGCATCAGGGTCTGGAAATTCTGCTGGCTCTGGAGCTGGGGATAGGCCTCCTGCAGCCGCTGCAGCGTCATCGTCAGGCGCGTCTGGGCTTCGGCGAAGCGGCCCATCGCCTCCGGATCGGTGAGCGAGCCCTCCGGCACCGTGATCCGCGTCGCGTCGGCGCGGGCCTGCGTCACCTCGGTGAGGATCCTCTCCTCCGAGGCGGCGGCGCCCTTCACGGTCGCGACGAGGTTGGGGATGAGGTTGGCGCGGCGCTGGTAGGCGGCCTCGACGTTCGCCCACTTGGCCTTGGCATTCTCTTCCGCGGTCGGGATCGAGTTCACGCCGCAGCCGGCGAGGCTGACCGCCGCGACCGGAGCCAGAAACAGCGTCATCAAAGAGCGGTTCATCCTGGTGCGTCCCCTGCTTGTTGCCGGTGAGAAGTAGGGACTTCGCTCCGCCGCCGCAACGTCCGGGCGGCGGGCCCTTCAAATATCCGCGAAAAGGCCTATATCGGTGTTGCCGGTTTCGGCCGGCTATGGCGATAAATTGTGCCGTGTAATAGATGCAGCGGACCCGGGGGCAGTACCCGGCGGCTCCACCATAAGAGCTGAGTCCGCAGGGGCGGCACGCTTCATGCGTGCCGGGCTTGCGGCTCTCCTTTTCTGATGGGGCCGAACCAGGATCGACGTGTATTCAAAGACGGTATTTTCGCCCGGGCTGAGTAACCCGTTAAAGGCTCACAACCACAAGTGCCAACGACAACGAGGCGCTCGCGATTGCCGCGTAACAAGGTCCTCACGGACTGAGTTACAAGGACAAAAGCGCGGTTCGGGCCGCACCGGGCAACAGAAGCGGACACCGGCGGTACGGGGAGCACCGAGCAACAGAAGCTCCCCACTTTTCCCATGCCGGGGCCGAAGCCCCGCGCACGCCTCTTGAACCCGCCCCGCCGTGCGCCGATGATGCGCACGTCCGCCACCAGGGGTTCCTCGTCCATGCGCTTTTTCCGCCTCGCCCTCGCCCTCGCCGCCGCCGGCGCGATCACCGCCTGCGACGACGGCGAGATCGAGAACGTCCAGGCGGAGGCGGAGAATCAGTCGCGCCGGCTGGAGAACCGCCTCGCCGAACTCGAGGCCGAGGCGCAGAATCGCACCGCCGAAGCGGCGGCCCCGCTCGAGAACGAAGCCGAAGCTTTGCTCAACGAGATCGCGCCGCCCGAATCGAACGCGGCCGGCAATGCGGCGCCGGCAGGCTAGCGGCAGAGCGGCGAAGAGACGTCGGGGCGCCGACGCGCCGAGGGCGCGTGCCCTCAGGTGATCGAGCCGACCTTCTCGCCGGCGTGCCAGACGTCGCAGACCGGGCAGTCGGCATCGTCGCGCGCCGTCTGCACCGCGGCCTTGTCGTCGGTCGCGAGGATGTCCTTCTTCTTGACGATCGCCCCGCCCGGCTTGGCGAGCTTGTTCACACGATAATGTTTCACGCCCGCCTCCCGCTTGTCCCGCAGCGACGCTAGACGGGCGCGGCGCCCGCGGCAATGCCCCGCGCGCGGCCGAGGGCAGGCGTTCAGAGCCGCTTTTCCAGCAGCAGGGTGGTGAGGCCGCTGTCCCATTCCGCGTCGGGCCGGGAGGAGACCTCGCAATAGCCGTGGGCGGCGTAGAAGCTCCGGCTGGTGCGGTTGAAGCTGTCGGTCTCGAGCCGGGCGGAGGCGTGGCCCGCGGCGGCGATGTCCGCCTCGGCGCGGCGCAGCAGCAGGCTGCCGAGGCCGCGCCGGCGAAAGCGGCTGTGGACGTGGAGCGCATGGACGAAGTCGCCGCGCCAGTGCGCCATCGCCGCGACCGCGCCGTCGGCCTCGGCGACCAGGAACTCGGCCGACATCGCATCGACATAGGCGGCGGCTTTGTCCTCCTCCAGCCAGCGCCGCCACGCTTCCGCGCGGACCTGCGGCCGCCAGGTGGTGCGAAAGCTGTCGTGGAGCAAGGCGACCAGCGCCTCCCGGTCCCCCGGCCGCGCCTCGCGGATCGGTGCCGCGCTCATTCCGCGTGTGCCTCTTGCTCCGGCGGGAGGGGTCCGGGCGGCCGGCGCATGATCCAGCTCGGCACCGGGCGGTCCAGGACGGCGGCGCGGTCGATCTCGAAGCCGAACCGCCGGTAGAAGGCGATCGCCCGATCGTTGTGGCGCAGCACGGTCAGCCACATCGGCGCCTCCGTGCCCAGCCAGCCCATCCCCTCGCGCATCAGCATCGCCGAGAGGCCGGAGCCGTGGGCGTCGGGGTGGACCATCAGCCAGTCGAGCTCGTGGTCGCCCGGCCCGTGGCGGGTGGCGATGACGAAGCCGAGAGGGCGGTCGTCCCGGAAGGCGATGGCGAGGTGCTGGGCGCCGGAGGTCCCCGCCTGGCGGTAGACTTGCGCCGCCAGCGGGGGGATCCTCCGGTTCGCTTCGATCTGCGTGGGGGTGAGGCCGGGTACGTAGAAGGTCGCCGCGGTCGCCGCTTCGGTCAGCGCGGCGACCGCCTCGCCGTCGATGACGGCGAGCGCCTCTTCGTTCCGGCGGACGACGATGCCCCGCACCCCGCCGGCGCCTTAACGGCCGCAGCGGCAGTCGTTGCCGCACTTGCAGTCGGTGCAGGTGCAGGTCGGCTTGCAGGGCTGGGCGGCGTCGTTGCGGTCGGTCATGGTCTTTCTCCTGTCGCGTGATTGCGAGGCGCCCCGGATAGCCGCGGCCCCGGCTCCCGGCTTGAACGCAACGGCTATAATCGCGTCAGCGTCGTCGCGGGGAGGCCGAAGGTGCGCCTGAAGATGCGGCTGAAATGGGCGGAATCGGAAAAGCCCGCCGCGTGCGCGGCGTCGGTGAGCGAGCTGCCCTCGGAATAAAGCTGCACCGCCCGCACCAGCCGCAGCCACAGCAGGTAGGTCCTGAAGGCGAGGCCGGTCTGCTCGACGAACAGGTGCCTCAGCCGGCTCGGCGACAGATAGACGCCCTCGGCGGCGTCGGCGAGGCTGAGCGGCCGGTCGAGATTGGTGGCGGCGAAATCGAGGATGCGGCGGATCCGCGGGTCGGGCAGCTGCGGCTCGCCCGCCGGGGCGATCGCCTCGACCGCGGCGCGGCCGGCGGCGAGCAGCCGTGCGGCGTCCAGCGGCGCGTCGAACGTAGCGCGCAGCGGGTCCAGCGCCGCGGCGAGAGCGGCGTCGTCGATCGGCACCAGCGGCCACCCGGCGAAGAGGGCGGCGCCGAGGCGGCGGCCGGCGCGGCTCTCCGGCTCGACGAAGACGAAAGCGAGCAGGCCGTGCGCCTCGAACCGGTGGCGGGCATCGGCGGCGACGGCGAGGACGGGCGCGCACAGCGTCTCGCCGCCGCCGGTCAGCGACAGGGCGCCGGAGAGCGCGGCGGTGATCTGGATGGCGTGGTGGGCATGGAAGGCGGCGTCGCCGAAGCCGTGCGGCGCCTCCAGCACCCACACGCCGAGGCCCTGCCCCATCGCCATCTTCGCCCGGCCCTTCGCCATGCCGGCGGCTTAGCATCGCGGGGCCGGAATGCGAAAAGGCCGCCCCGAAGGACGGCCTTTCCTCTTCACGTCAGGCGCGGATCAGCTGCGCTGGTCGCTGCCCTGGCCGGACTGGCCGGACTGGCGCCCGAGGTCGCTGTCGCTGCCCTGCTGACGGCTCTCCTGGCCGGACTGCTGCTGCTGCTGCTGGCGGTCCATGCCGCTCTGGCCGGCGCCCTGCTGGCGCTGCTCGCCGCCCTGCTGGCTCTGCTGGCGATCGAAGTCGCTCTGGCTGCCGCCGCCCTGCTGCTGGCGGTTCTCGCCGCCCTGCTGCTGCTGGCGCTGACCGCCGCTCTGGCTCTGGTCCTGCTGGCCCTGCCGGTTGAGGTCGCTCTGGCCCTGCTGGCCCTGCTGTCTGTCCTGATTGTTCATGGCATTTCTCCTTTTCGGGTTTGGGGCTTGGGAACTTGCCCTATGTTAAAAGGAACGGCTCACGCCGCGCGGCTGTTCCTGTCCGGAAGGGGGCGACGCGCCCGAACGCCCCCGGCGTGCGCCGAGAAGGAGAAACGATGACCTATTGCCTCGGAATGCTGCTCGACGCCGGCCTCGTCATGATGGCCGACACGCGCACCAATGCCGGCGTCGACAATTTCTCCTCGTTCAAGAAGCTGCACATTCTCGCCGACGAGCCGGGGCGGCAGATCTACGCCTGCACGTCCGGCAGCCTGTCGATGAGCCAGTCGGTGACCAGCCTGCTCCAGGAGGGGCTGCCCGGCCCCGGCGAAGCAGAGATGACGCGGTCGATCCGCGAGGCCACGACGATGTTCCGGGTCGCCCAACTGGTCGGCGAGGCGGTGCAGGCGGCGAACGAGACGGTGGGGAGCGCGCTCGCCAAGATCGGCCTGCAGAGCTCGGTCGCTTTGCTGCTCGGCGGGCGGATCGAGGGCGGGCCGCTCAGCCTGTTCCTCATCTACAATGCGGGCAATTTCATCGAATGCACGCCCGAGGTCCCGTTCCTCCAGATCGGCGAGACAAAGTACGGCCGGCCGATCCTCGACCGCGGCCTCGCCTACGACACCCCGCTCGACGAGGCGGTGAAGGTCGGCCTCCTCTCCTTCGACAGCACGATGCAGTCCAACCTCGGCGTGGCGCGGCCGATCGACATCGTCGTGCTGCCCCGCGACGGCGGCGTGCCGCCGCTCTACCGGCGGATCGACCGCGAGGACGTCTATTTCAACGATCTCTCCACCCAGTGGGCGCGCTATCTCAAGGAAGCGACCGGCAACATCGGCAACCCGCCCTGGATGGCGGCCGACGGACGCGAAGTGTTGCCGAACGGTGACTTACCGGAAAAACAAGCATGACATGTCGGTTTTCCGGGGGGTGACGGGCGGGTGGCGGCTGGCTAAGCTGCGGACGGGGCCAGACAATCGAGCGGGTGGAGAGCGTAGTGGCGTTTTGGATTTGGGGTACGGCGATGGCCGTCCTTGCGGCGATCGCGGTCCCGGTGACGGCGGTTTCGATCCATCAGACGCGGCGGCGGCGGTACGAAAAGGCCGCGGCGTTCCGCAAGAAGCAGAAGATCCAGCTCTAGGGCGGATCCGGCCCGCCGGCCCGTGCCGGCGGTGCCAGGGAGCGCCGATTTTTCGTCCCGAACCGGGGCGAATCGGCCTCTCCGAAAATTTTTTGTGACCGCCCGGGCTCGGCTCGCCGCTGGCCGAGAACGGCTCGTCGTCGCCGTTTTCCGCCGTTTTTCGGCCCGAGAGGCCGGTGCAGCGCGGCACCGTAACGGCCTCGTTCATCCTAAAGCCATGAAACTTCTCCGAGTCCTTGCTCGTTGAGCCGGCAAGTTCTGTTTGAAAGGAGCCGGAGTATGGCGACCGATATTCTTGAGGCCCGCGGCGGCTGCATCGTTCCCCGGGCCAGCGAGCGCGGTTATCACATCGTCTACCGTGAGCAGGAGACGAACTATTGCCCCGGTTGCGGGCGCACCCACTGGTATATCGGCCGCTCGATGGCCGAATGCGCCTTCTGCGCGACCGCCCTGCCGCTCGAGAACGCGCCGATGATTGCGGGCGGACAGATCGTCCGCACCATTCGCCGGCCGATCTTCGGGCAGGAGGCCTACGCCGCCTGACGGCGCGGACCTCACGGGTTACATCATTATCGCATAACTGGCGCCGGTCCCCTCGCGGGGGCCGGCGTCGTTCATTGCGTCCCGCCGGCGCGGCGCACCGGGACGGCGGCGTTGCAGACGTCGACGCCGCCGGCCGGCCGCTGGAAGAATTCGCCGCCGCGATTGGCGCGCCCCGTCACATAGGCGCTGAAGGCGGGGCTGTCGGTGCGCAGCACCTCATAGGCCGGCCGCTCGGCTTCCGGCAGCTGGCTGGCGAGCCGGGCGCGGGCGATGGCGATGTGCTGCGCCTTGTCCTTGTAGAAGCCGAGCGCCTCGGTGCCGCGCGGGCGGGCGGAGAGCAGGTCGATCCCCTCGATCACCCGGCCGACCACGGCGATGTTGAGATCGAGGTGGCGCGGCGCGTGGCCGATCACCGCATAGAGCTCGCCGCCCGTGCCGGTGTCGGGCGCGAGGCCGCGGCCGACGCCGACGCTGGCATAGCAATGGGTGAGCCAGGCGCGTCCCTCCTCGGGGTCGTAGCCGACCGGCCAGCCGCCGACATGGCCGACCATCGGCGCATAGCTGTCCGGATAGCCGAGCGGGCGGACGTCGAGCCCGGCGAGCGGCCGGTGATATTCGTGCGGGGGCTGGCGGACCACGCCGACCGGCATCGGCACGTCGGTGTCGCCATTGCCCCATTGCGCGACGTAATTGTCCTGGACGCGGTAGATGCCGGCCTTGTCCCACCATCCGGCGCGGGCGAAGGCCTGGATGTTGGCGACGTGGACCGGTGCGAAATCGGTGACCAGCTCGATCGCCACCCGCCCGCCTTCGGCGAGGTCGACGAGGAGGAGGTGATCGGGGTCGATCGGGCGCCACGCTTCGGCGGGCGCGGCAGCGACGGCGGCATTGGGGTCGGGCGCCTCGAGCACCGGCGCGGGCCGCCAGAAGGTGTAGCGCGCGGCGGGCTCCGCCTCGGGCGCCGCGGCCGGATCGGGCGTCGGCGCGCAGCCGTGGAGCAGGAGGGAGGCGGCCAGTGCGGCGGTGGGAGCAAGGCGCTTCATGGTCTCTCCTCGTGTCTTTGCGCGCCCGCTTTCGCCCAACTCGCCGCGCCCGGCAAGGCATGGCGTCGGACGTCAGGCCGGCTCCGGCAGCGCGATCAGCGAGATCTGCCGCCCGTAATCGGGCTCGCCGCGATGGGTGGCGCGGCGATAGCTGAAGAAGCGGTCGGCCTGGCCGTACGTATCCTCGCCCAGCGCCTCGATCCGCGTCAGCCCGGCTTCGGCGAGGCGGTGGGCAACGAAGCCTTCGAGGTCGAACTGGTGGTGCCCCTCGCGGCCGAGGCCGAAGAAGCGCTCATTCTCCGGATCGGCTTCGACGAAGCGCCGCAGGAACGCCTCGTCCACCTCGTAGGAGCGCCGCGCGATGCACGGGCCGATCGCCGCGGCGATGCGGCCGCGCTCGGCGCCGCGCCGCGTCATCTCCGCCACCGTCGCCTCGACGACGCCGGCGAAGGCGCCCTTCCAGCCGGCATGGGCGGCGGCGACCACCCCCGCCTCGCGGTCGGCGAACAGCACCGGCGCGCAATCGGCGGTGAGGATGCCGAGGACGAGGCCGGGCCGGTCGGTCACCATCGCGTCGGCAGGGGGGCGGGCGTCGACGGGGAAGGGTTCGGTCACGTACGCCGCGTCGGGCGAGTGGACCTGGTGCACCGTCACGAGCCGCGCGCCGGGCGCCACCGCCGCCACCGCGCGGCGGCGATTCTCGGCGATGTTCTCGCGCGAATCCTCGCTCCCCCACCCGACGTTGAGGCCGGAGCAGAGCCCGTCCGAGACGCCGCCCCTGCGGCCGAGGAAGCCGTGGGGGACGCCGTTCAGGGCCTCTGCACGTATCGCTTCGACGCTCATTCCCGCTCCTTCAGCGCCAGGCGCATGACATGGTCCTCATCCTCGTGGGTGCCGACGACGAACGCATAGGGCCCGACGAAGGTGAAGCCGTAGCGCTCGTAGAAGCGCCGGGCACGGTGATTGTCGACGAACACCGACAGGTAAAGGTCGTCCGCGCCCCGGCGCTTCGCCTCGGCGATCGCCCAGGCCATCAGCGCGTGGGCGAGGCCGGTGCCCTGCCAGGGGGCGAGGACGTAGAATTGGCGCAGCTCGATCGAGGGGCCGCGCGGCGCGAAGGGGAGGCTCGGCGGGCCGATCTTGGCATAGGCCGCGGCCACCCCGTCCTCCTCGGCGACGCGGACGGCGAAGGCCGGATCGGCGAGCTCGGCCCGCCATCTCTCCTCCGAATGGTTTTCGAGGAAGGCGGCGAGGTCCTCCGGCCGATAGAGGTGGCCGAACGTCTCCGTGAAGGTGCGGCGGCCGAGCGCGGCCATGGCAGCGGCATCCTCCGGGCCGGCGTCGCGGCAGCGCACCGTCATGCGAACCCCGCCGGCCGCGGCCAGGAGGGTGCGAGGACGGCGAGGCAGCGAAACAGCCGGCCCATCTCCCCGTCCGACACGAGCCGGTCGCGGGCGGTTGCGACCTCCCCGGCGCGGTGCGGCGCCGCCGCGGCGAGCGCCCGTGCCCGCACTTCGATCCCCATCGCGCCGAGCCACGCGCCCTGGCCGATCGGGCCGAAGACCCGCGCGCCCGCTCTCGCGGCCGCGTCGGCGAGGCTCTGGAAATCGACGTGGACGGTGAGGTCGCGGCTGCCCGGCGCCTCCCACGGATCCGCATAGGCATGACGCGCGACGGCCTGCAGCGTGTCTCCCGCCGCGGTGCGGTCGTGGCCGTAGTCGATGCATAACAATGCACCGCCCTGCATATTTATGCGCGCGGCGAGGTCGCCGATCACCGCCGCGGCGGCGGGCGCGGTCTCGATCACCGTCCCCGGCGGCGCGTCGCGGAGATGGTCCGGGATGGCCGAAGCGGGCACCGGCGGCCCCGCCACCGGCACGAACCGCTCGCCGTCCAGCGCGACGTGGCGCTCGCGCCAGCCGGCCTCCGTCGCGACGAGCTGGCGGGCGGGGAGGGCGTCGAAGAATTCGTTGGCGACGGCGAGGAGGGGAACGTCCGCCGGCAGGGTGGAGAGATCGTCGTGCCACGCCGCCTGCGGCACGCGCTCCGCCTGCGCCCGGCGAAGCACCGGGCTGGTCTCGACCAGGTGCACCGGCGGCGCCAGCCCCGCCGCCCGCATCGCCCGCAGCGCGTCGGCGGCGAGGGTGCCGCGCCCCGGGCCGAGCTCGACACAGGCCGCGCCCTCCGGCCGCCCGGCGCGGTCCCACAGGTCGGCCAGCCACAGGCCGATGAGCTCGCCGAACATCTGGCTGATCTCGGGCGCGGTGGTGAAGTCCCCGCTCGCGCCGAGCGGATCGCGCGTCGCGTAATAATGCGCGTTGGCTTCGGCCATGTACTGCGCGACGCTGATCGGGCCGGCGGTGCGGATCAGGCGGCGGAGGCGGTCGGCGATGTCCGTCAGGCCACGCTCTCCGTCCCCGCCACGCTCTCCACCCGCTGGCGCCGCCCCTTGGCCGTGAAGATCAAATAGAGGCCGCCGAAGATCATCGGCAGGGTCAGCCACTGGCCCATCGAGAGGCCGCTCTCCAGCGCCAGCCAGGTGAGATGCTCGTCGGGCTCGCGGAAATATTCGACGAAGAAGCGGCTCGCCCCGTAGCCGAGCAGGAAGGTGCCCACGAGCTTGCCCGGCTGGTAGCGCGCGTCGGTCTTCCAGAACAGGAACCAGAGGACGAGCCCGAGCACGAGCCCCTCCAGCCCCGCTTCGTAGAGCTGGCTCGGGTGGCGCGGCACCGGCCCGCCGGTCGGGAAGGTCATCGCCCAGGGCACGTCGGTCGGCCCGCGCCCCCAAAGCTCGCCGTTCACGAAATTGGCGAGCCGGCCGAAGAACAGGCCGAAGGGCACGCAGCAGGCGACGTAATCGTGGATGCGCAGCCAGTTGAGGCCGTGCTTGCGGGCCAGCCAGAGGATGCCGAGGCTGACGCCGATGACGCCGCCGTGGAACGACATGCCGCCGTCCCACAATTGCACGATCTCGAGCGGGTTCGAGAAATAATAGCCCGGCTTGTAGAACAGGACGTAGCCGAGCCGGCCGCCGAGGATCACGCCCAAAGTCGCGTAGAACACCATGTCGTCGGCATGGCGCCGCGCCATCGGCGCGCCCGGCCGCGCCAGCAGCTTCAGCAGGTACCACCAGCCGAGCAGGATGCCGGCGAGATAGGCGAGCGAGTACCAGCGCAGCTTGAACCAGCCCCATTCGAACAGGAAGGGCGAAAGCCCCAGCGATTCGAACCGGATCGGGTCGGAGGCGGCAACTGTCAGCAATGTCAGTAAAGAGTCGATCAAAGGCTTCCCCCTCCGGCGTTCTGCCCTATTAGGAGGGGCGAGAGGAAACGGAAAGGGAGAGACGGATGCCGAGTGAGCTCGACCGCAAGTTCGACGCGGTCATGGCGGCGGTCACCGGCCCGGGCGGGCGCATCGCGCTGGGCAAGGACGACGAGGGCCGCACCATCGTCACCAACCTGCCGCCGACCCTGCCCGGCCTGTTCGACGCCTTCTGCGCGCTCCACGCCCAGACCGTCGGCATCGTCGCGGACGGCGAGCGGCTCACCTTCGGCGAGATCAACGCCCATGCGACGCGGCTCGCCAAGGCGCTGGTCGGCGGCTGGGGCGTCGAAAAGGGGGACCGCGTCGCCATCGCGATGCGCAACTGCCCGGCCTGGATCGTCGCCTATGTCGCCATCGTCAAGGCGGGCGGCATCGCCACCCTCGTCAACGGCTGGTGGCAGCCCGAGGAGCTGCGCCACGGCCTCGCTTTGACCGAGCCGAAGCTGGTGCTGTGCGATCCGCCGCGGGCGAAGCGCGTCGAGGCCACCGGGCTCGACCTCGCCTGCGTGTCGCTCCCCATCGAGCGCCCGATCGCCGAGGCGCTGGCGCCGGTGCTGGAGAAAGGCGGCGAGGATGCCGAGCTCCCCGCCATCGGCCCCGAGGACGACGCGACCATCCTCTTCACCTCCGGCTCGACCGGCCTCTCGAAGGGCGCCCTCTCCACCCACCGCGCCGTCACCACCGGCGTCTACACCTATGCGACCAGCATCATCGGCCTGCTCGGCATCATGGAGAGCGAGGGGCGGCCACCCGCCAATCCGCCGCGCACCCTGGTCAACGTGCCGCTGTTCCACGTCACCGGCGAGGTGCCGGTGCTCCTGAACAGCTTCGTCATCGGCCGCGGCATGGTGCTGATGTCGAAATGGGATCCGGGCGAGGCGCTGCGCCTCATCGAGGCGGAGAAGGTCACCTATTTCGTCGGCGTGCCGACGATGAGCCTCGAGCTGATGCAGCATCCCGACCGCGACAAATACGATCTCTCCAGCCTCACCGACATCGCCGCCGGCGGCGCGGCGCGGCCGGTGGCGCACGTCCGGCGGCTGCAGGAGAGCTTCAAGGGCGCGCAGCCGGCCCTGGGCTACGGCCTCACCGAGACCAATGCGGTGGGCTGCGGCAATTTCTGGTCCAATTACGCCGACAAGCCGGCCTCCACCGGCCGCCCCCATTATGCGACGGTGGAGCTCGCCATCCTCGGCGAGGGGGACCGGCATCTCGGCCCCGGCGAGACCGGCGAGATCGCGATCCGCTCGGCCGCCAACATCCGCGGCTACTGGCGCGATCCGGAGGCGACCGAGACCGCCTTCACCGCCGACGGCTATCTCCGTACCGGCGATTGCGGCTATCTCGACGAGGACAATTACCTGTTCATCGTCGACCGCAAGAAGGACATCATCATCCGCGGCGGCGAGAATATCAGCTGCCTCGAGGTCGAGGCGGCGATCTATTCGCACCCGTCCGTGTCCGAAGCCTCGGTGTTCGGCGTGCCGTGCGAGCGGCTCGGCGAAGTCCCCGCCGCCGTCATCTACTCCGAGGACGACCGCGAGCTCGACGCCGAGGGACTGCGCGCCTTCCTCGACGGCCGCATCGCCCAGTACAAGGTTCCCGCCCACGTCTGGGTCCACCACGAGCCCTTGCCCAAGCTCGGCACGGGCAAGATCGACAAGAAGGTGCTGCGGGAGCGCTATGCGGCGGAGGCGGCTGATCAGGCGGATTGAAACCGGCTCCGCCGGGCGTCGGCCGCCACGGCCGGCCAGGACCGGCCGGGCGGGCGGCGGGCGGTCTGCCGCGGCAGGCGGAGCCTGGCTGCCTCACCGGATGCGTACGTAAACCCCGTAATCCTCCATGTAGTCGATCGGTGTGAAGATCATCTCGCTCGAGCCGTTGCTGAACACCTGGGCGGCGGTCACGATTCCATAGGCGTTCACCGCCTGCCCGTCCCGCGTCGCCTCGGAGAACACCGCGCCGCCGCTGTCGCCGGTGCGGCCCAGGTGCATGCCCGATGCCCGCTCCACTTTGATCCAGCCGTAGGCACCGTTGTACGGATAGTTGCCGCTCGTGATGTTGCCGCAGGAAATGCCCGTCACCCGGCCCGATTTGCAGACGGTCATGCCTTTGGTGAGGCCGTAATAACCGACCTTGCCGGTGACGTAGAGGAAGCCGCTCGAGGGTAACCCGACCACCGCTGCCTGATTGAAATAGTAGGTCCAGGTGTCGTTCAGGTAGCCGGCGATGTTGTGGAACTGGAAATCGTATTTCGTTCCGGAGGCCCAGCGGGCGATTTCGGGCGACGGCAGCTCCACCCAATGGTTGTTGATGGCATGCCAGTAGCCGGTGCCGTCCGGTCCCTGGTTGCAGTGGCCTGCGGTCAAGATGCCGTTCATGCCTGCGTAGCTCGCCTCGAAGGCGAAGGAGCAGCCCTTGCTGTCCTCGACCTGCTGGCTCGTGTCGGTCGTGAGAGGCCGGCGGAACCAGTAATAATGGCCGCCGTCGATATAATCCCCGGATTGGACGCCCTTCGGCGAGCCCGCCGTCGGTTTCGGCTGCCGCTTGTCCTTGATCTTGATCGACTTGCGGGCCGATTGAAGGATCTGGCGGACTTGCGGCGTCAGCTGCTCGGGCGGGATCTCGGCAACCAGCTCCGAGGTATCTTCTTCGATGTAGATCGCCTTTTCCGCGACGCCAAGGGCTTCCAGCGATGTGTTGAGCTGCTCCATCAGCTGCTGATTCTCACGCCTGCTGTGCGGCAGCTTCTTCAGCTTCACGATGTTCCGGATCTTCGGGGGAATCTGGAACTGCAGGAGCTTCCTGTCGTCGGGATCGGTGTAGCCGATGAAAATCTGGAAAACCGGCCGGTGCTGGACCCAGATGCCGGAAATGCCGGGATCTTCGCTCTTCTTGACCTGTTCCACCAGCTTGGCGATCTCGGACTGGAGCGCGATGCGCTCCTGCGCCTCATCGATCGAGATGCCATATTCCTGGGCGAGGAACGCCGCCGCGGGTCCCGTCTCGGGCGCGGGCGCCTCGCTGTGGCGGGGCGGCGCCGGGGGAGGCGCCATGATCTCCTGGGCGCGCAGTGCCCAGGGGATGGCGATCGCCGTGGCGCAGCCCACCGCCAGCCATAGCCTTTCCGTCATCGTTCATTCCTTTCCAACCACGTACAGGGGCAGGTTGCAGCGCTCCGGCACAGGCTGCGCCGGGCGGCCGGTATCGTCGCTCAGCGCGACCTCCGCGCCGCCGAGGGACGTCTGCCCCGGTACCGGCAGCTCCCGGCTGCTGTCGCCGCGTATCAGGACGAGTTCGTCGCCCCGCTCGACGAGCCGGCTTCCCTTCGGCATGAGGGGAATCACATCGCGCCCCCCCATGTCGAAGACAAGGCAATCGTCGACGATCTCAAGTCGGCCGAGATTGGGGGATAGGGGCGCGAGCACGCGCTCCGATGCGTTCGCCGCGACATAGACGTGCGACGAAGTCTCCGCTGGTTTCGTCTCTGACACGGATTGGGAATTCGTCCGCCCGGCAGGATCCTCGCGAACGCCGCAGCCGCTCAACATCGCGACGATTGCTGCAGCGCAGGTAACACGCATCACTCTACTCCAGAACTTCCCGCTTGAAACCAGTCGCCGCGCGATGGGTTCCCTGCTCACCCGGCAAGCCGGCATTCGCCGCCCCCGCCGTTCATGCTATGCCTCGGCACGAAAGGAAGCACGATGAGCGTGGCGTTTCGCCGGGAGAGCGACGAGGAGCATAAGGAGCCGCGGTTCGAGATACCGCTGCCGCCGGGGCCGAACGTGGTGACGGCGCGGGGGCTCGAGGCGATACGCGGCCGGGTCGAGGCGCTGGAGGCGGAAGTGGCCGCCGAGCCGGCGGAGGACCGGCTCGAGCAGGCGAAGCGGGAGCTGCGCTACTGGCGCACCCGGCTCGCGACCGCCACGGTGGCGCCGGTGCCGCCGGGCGACGAGGTGGCGTTCGGCGCGCGCGTCACCTACCGCCACGGCGGCGAGGAGCGCACCATCGACATCGTCGGCCACGACGAGGCCGATCCCGCGGCGGGGAAGCTCGCTTTCTCGGCGCCGCTGGCGCGGGCGATGATCGGCGCGGGCGCGGGCGATTTCGTCGATTTTGCCGGCGAAGCGGACGCGATCGAGATCGTCGCCGTCTCCGCTTCGCCCGCGGACTGAGGAGCTTGCCGCAATGTCGCTCGACGACGAGATGATCGACACGCCCGAGGGTCCGATGACCTGGGCGCAGTGGAAGAAGAAGAACCCGATCCAGATCCCGTCGCGCCGGACCAAGGGCAAGAAGCTGCCGGTCAAGGTGAAGCGGTTCACCGACGAGACGTAGCGCCTTCGAGAGATACTCGGCGTTGGAGACACCCGTCACCCCAGCGAAGGCTGGGGTCCATGCTGCACCCGGGCCCTCTCCGGCGAACCCGGCAGGGCGCCGACGCAGCATGGATGCCAGCCTTCGCTGGCATGACGGTGGAGGGTTGAAGTCCCGTCGCGCCCTAATCCCGCTAGCCCGCACCCGCCCGCGCCTCTATCACCCCGACCATGCCGCCGCGTCCTTCGTCTCCGGTCATCTCCCGCCGCACGCTGCTCGTCGGCGGGGGCGTCGGTGCGGGGCTGGTCGTGGCCTGGGCGCTGTGGCCGCGCACCTATGCGCCGAACCTCCGCGCCGCGCCCGGCGAGACCCTGTTCAACGCCTTCCTCAGGATCGGCGGCGACGGGCGGGTGGTCGTCGCCGTGCCGCAGGTCGAGCTCGGGCAGGGGACGTGGACCGCCCTGCCGCAGATCCTCGCCGACGAGCTCGGCGCGGACTGGCGGACGGTGGCGGTGGAGGCGGCGCCCCTGAGCCCGCTCTACGCCAATCCGCTGCTCGGCGAGGAAGCGGCCGACGGCGCCTGGCCCGAATGGCTGCGCGGCGCGGGGCGGTGGACGGCGCGCGAATATGCGACCCGCAGCGCCCTCGTCATCACCGCGGGGTCGACTTCGGTGCGCGCCTTCGAGCCGCGGATGCGCGAGGCCGGGGCCGGCGCGCGGGCGCTGCTGATGAAGGCGGCGGCGAAACAGTGGAATGCCGACTGGGAGACGCTCGACACGGCCGGTGGCTTCGTCGTGAACGGCGGCGAGCGTATCCCCTTCGCCGCGCTCGCCGAGGCGGCGGCGAAGGAGGAACTGCCCGAATTCCTGCCGATGCGGGGCGGCATCGACAACCGGCTGGCGGGCGAGCCTTTGCCGCGCATCGACACGCCGGCCAAGATAGACGGCTCCGCCCAGTTCGCCGGCGACATCCGCCTGCCCGACATGGTCTATGCCTCGGCGCGGTCCGCGCCGACCGACGGCGGCAGCCTGCACAGCTTCCAGCGGCAGGCGGGGCACGACGTGCCGGGCGTGTTCGGCATCTATGACGGGCCGGACTGGGTGGCTGCGGTGGCGACCAACTGGTGGGCGGCGAACAAGGGGCTGGAGGCGCTGAAGCCCGTCTGGCGGACGCCCGGCGGCGGGGCGAGCAGCGAGAGCATCGACGCGGCCCTCACCGCCGCGCTGGCGGGCGAGGGCGGGACGCGAACCTTCGCGCGCGGCGACGTCGAGGCGGCCTATGCCGAGGGGCAGGTGCTGCGCGCCGATTATTCGGTCGCGCCCGCCGCCAATGCGCCGCCGGAGACGCTGACGGCGACCGCGCGGCGGATCGGCGACCGGCTCGAAATCTGGGCTCCGGCCCAGGCGCCCGGCCTGGCGCGGGCGGCGGCGGCGCGGGCGGCGGGGCTGGGGGTGGAGCAGGTGACGCTCTATCCCACCCTCGTCGGCGGCGGCTACGGGCGCAAGCTCGAGACGCGGGCGATCGAGCAGGCGGCCGTGCTCGCCGGCCATACGAAGCGCCCGGTGCAGCTCGTCTGGTCGCGGATCGAGGAGACGGTGCAGGACACCTTCCGGCCGCCGGCGCGCGCCGCGATGAGCGCGCGGCTCGGCCCCGGCGGGCTGATCCTCGGCTGGCAGGCGCGGATCGCGGCGCCGGACGTGCGGCCCGGTCTGGCGGCGCGGATCGGCGAGGGCGCCGACGCGCTCGCCGCCCATGCCTCGCCGGTCGCCGGGGCGGTGCCGCCTTATGCGATCCCGGCCGTCGCGATCGACCATCTCCCCGCCGAGACCGGCCTCAGGACCGGCCTGTGGCGCTCGGCCGCGCACAGCTACACCGCCTTCTTCACCGAAAGCTTCGTCGACGAGCTGGCCCGGATCGCGGCGGTCGAGCCGCTCTCCTTCCGGATGCAGGCGCTCGGCGACAATCCGCGGCTGGCGCGCTGCCTGTCGACCGCGGCGGCGCTCGGCGGCTGGGACGGCGGCCAGGCGGGCAGCGCGATGGGCATTGCCGGCCACAGCGCCTTCGGGTCGCACATCGCCTTGCTCGTCGAGGTCGAGGTGGACGGCCGGCAGCGCGCGCGGGTGCTGCGCGCCGTCGCCGCCGTCGATTGCGGCCGCGTCGTCAATCCGAACCTCGTGCGCCAGCAGATCGAGGGCGGGCTGCTGTTCGGCATCGCCGCGGCGACGGCCACGCCGCTGCGCTTCGCCGGCGGCCGGCCGGATGCGACCGGCTTTGCCGGCCTCGGCTTTCCCGCCTTCGACCGGTCTCCCGAAGTGACCGTCGAGATCGTCCCGAGCGAGGAGTCGCCCGGCGGCGTCACCGAGCTCGGCGTGCCCCCCGCCGCGCCCGCCGTCGCCAACGCCCTCCACGCCCTCACCGGCAGGCGCCTGCGCGCGCTGCCGTTCGTCATCGGATCCGCATGAACAGGCCCATCGATCATCCCCCCGTCCCGCCCCGCAGGATCGGGGTGCTGCTGATCAACCTCGGCACGCCGAACAGCCCCGAGCCGGGCGCGGTGAAGCTCTACCTCAAGGAATTCCTGTCCGATCCGCGCGTGGTGGAGATCCCGCAGCTCGTCTGGCAGCCGATCCTTCGCGGCATCATCCTCAACACCCGGCCCAAGAAGTCGGCCCACGCCTACAGGCAGGTGTGGACCGACGAGGGCTCCCCCCTCGCCGCGATCACCGCGCGCCAGGCGCGGGCGCTGCAGGGCGCGTTAGGGGAGGACGTGATCGTCGACCATGCGATGCGCTACGGCCAGCCGGCGATCCGCGACCGCATCGCGGCGCTGAAGGAGAAAGGCTGCGAGCGGATCCTGATCGCGCCGCTCTACCCGCAATATTGCGGCGCAACGACGGCGACGGCGAACGACGAGGCCTTCGCGCAGCTCCGGCGCATGCGCTGGCAGCCGGCGGTGCGCACGCTGCCGCCCTATCACGACGATCCGCTCTACATCGCCGCGCTGAAGCGGGTGACGGAAGACGCGCTCGCCGCCCTCGATTTCGCGCCGCAGGCGGTGCTGGCGAGCTTCCACGGCATGCCGCAGCGCACGCTCGAGCTCGGCGATCCCTATCACTGCCACTGCCGCAAGACGGCGCGGCTGCTGGCGGAGGCGATGGGGCGCGAGCTCCTCGTCACCTTCCAGTCCCGCTTCGGCCGCGCCAAATGGCTGGAGCCGGCGACCGACAAGGTGCTGGAGAGCCTGCCCGCCAAGGGCGTCACCCGCGTGGCGGTGCTCGCCCCCGGCTTCTCGGCCGATTGCCTCGAGACGCTGGAGGAGCTGGCGATCCGCGGCAAGGAGAGCTTCCTCGCCGCCGGCGGCGAGCATTTCGCCTATCTCCCCTGCCTCAACGACAGCGACGCCGGGATAGAAATGCTCGAGGCGCTCGTTGGCCGCGAACTTGAAGGTTGGCACAGCGCGTCATAAGGCGCGGCAAATAACAGACCAGAAGGAGAGAGATGTATGGCACGCGTTGCAGTCGTCACCGGCGGAACCCGCGGCATCGGAGAGGCGATCAGCGTCGCGCTTCGCGATGCGGGCATGACCGTCGCCGCAAACTATGCCGGCAACGAGGAGAAAGCGCGCCAGTTCACCGAGCGCACCGGCATCGCCGCCTACAAGTGGGACGTCTCCGATTTCGACGCCTGCCTCGAGGGCATCCGCCAGGTCGAGAGCGAGCTCGGCCCGGTCGACGTCCTCGTCAACAATGCCGGCATCACCCGCGACGGCACGATGAAGCGGATGACGCGGCAGATGTGGGACGAGGTGATCGACGTGAACCTCGGCGGCTGCTTCAACATGGCCAAGGCGGTCTGGGAGGGGATGAACGGCCGCAAGTTCGGCCGCATCGTAAACATCGGCTCGATCAACGGCCAGGCCGGCCAGTACGGCCAGGTCAATTACGCCGCCGCCAAGTCCGGAATCCACGGCTTCACCAAGGCGCTGGCCCAGGAAGGCGCCCGCGCCGGCATCACCGTGAACGCGATCGCGCCCGGCTATATCGACACCGAGATGGTCGCCGCCGTGCCGGAGGACGTGCTCGCCAAGATCGTCGCCCGCATCCCGGTCGGCCGGCTCGGCAAGGCCGAGGAGATCGCCCGCGGCGTCGCTTTCCTGTGCGCCGAGGATGCCGGCTTCGTCACCGGCTCGACGCTCAGCATCAACGGCGGCCAGCATATGTACTAGGTTCGGGTCGAAGTGGTACTTCGACCCGGGTTATGAAGGGGCCCGTCAAACGCTCGATGATGATCGCGGGGCACGCGACGTCGATCAGCCTCGAGCCGGTCTTCTGGGAGGCGCTGCGGGCGGCGGCGGAGGCGGAGGGGCTGCCCCTCAACGCCCTCGTCGCCCGCATCGACGCGGCCCGCATCGAGGCGGAGGACCCGCCCAACCTCGGCAGCGCGATCCGGGTCTGGCTGTTCGAGCGGGCGCGGACGGGGGAAGACGCCGGCTGAGCACGGCAGTCGGCGAAGGTTTTGCCTGCGGGACACCCGTCACCCCAGCGAAGGCTGGGGTCCATGCTGCGCCTGAGACCACTCCGGTGGCTGCGGTGAAGCGCCATCGCAGCATGGATGCCAGCCTTCGCTGGCATGACGGTGGGGGCGGCGTCCGCAGCGAGCAGCCGCCAGCTCCCCCTCCTACCGTCCCAGCAGCACCCTCGCCTGGGTGGCGATCTGGGCGAGCATGGGGGCGGTGGTCAGCGGCGCGTTGCGGGCGCGGTCGACGAGGCGGCGGAACTGGTCGATCCGCGGCCCCTGTTCCTCCACCCATTGCTCGACCGCCGCCTGCGGCGCCTCGCCTTGCTTGCGGCTGAGGAAATCGAGCCGCAACTGCTCGAACTCGCGCGCGAGGCCGGCGGTGAGCAGGCGCTCCCACTGGTCGGTCGGGTTGAAGCGGCTCGCCGCGCCGTGCGCCCAGTCGATGCCGAGCACTTCGCCGAGCCGCGTATAGGCGCTGGTCAGCGCGATTTCCTCGCTGCCGAGCCGGCGGGCGAGGGCGGAGATGCCGATCGCGCCGTCCAGCTCGAAGAGGCGCACGATGCGCTGGGCGATCTCGGGCGGCGCGCCGAGCTCGATCAGCCGGCTGCGGCGGGTCGCGGCCTCGTTCGAGACCTCGCTCCGCAGCAGGTTCTCGACCTGGCCGGCCAGCTTGTCGAGGCCGGGCTGCAGCGTCTCGACCATCTCCTGGAGCTTGGTGGTGGACGAGGTGTTGCGCAGGATGTCGGCGATATGCGCCTTGAGGCCGACGGCAGCCTGGTCGAACAGCTCGAGCCGCACCTGCTCGGGGATCCGCGCCGTGTCGAGCTCGTCCCAGAAGGAGCGCATGTCGAACAGGCGCTCGGCCGCGACGAAGGCGGCGGCGACCTGGCCGAGCGAGGCGCCTTCCTCCTCGGACAGCGAGAAAGCGGCGGTGATCCCCATCCGGTTGACGAGCCGGTTGGCGATCTTGGTGGCGATGATCTCGCGCCGCAGCCGGTGGCTGAGGATGGCGCCGCCGTAGCGGTCCTGCATCACCTGCGGGAAGGCGTCGCACAATTCGTGCGTCAGCGTCGGATCCTCGGTGATCCTGCCCGCTTCCAGCGCCGCCTGGAGGGCGAGCTTGGAGCTGGAGAGGAGCACGGCGAGCTCGGGGCGGGTGAGGCCGCGATTCTCCTGCGCGCGGCGCATCAGTTCCTCGTTGCTCTCGATGCCCTCGACGGCGCGGTTCAGCCGGCCGCTTTCCTCGAGGATCTCGATCGCACGGATGAGCGGCGGCAGGCCCGGCGCGCCGGCCCGCTCGGCGATCGACAGAGCGAGCGTCTGAAGGCGGTTGTCCTCCAGGACGATGGCGGCGACCGCCTCGGTCATCTCGGCGAGGAGGACGTTGCGCTCCTCGAAGTCGAGCCGGCCCTCGATCATCTCCCGGTTCAGCGGGATCTTGATGTTGACCTCGTTGTCCGAGCAGTCGACGCCGGCCGAATTGTCGATGAAGTCGGTGTTGATCCGCCCGCCCGCCTGGGCGAATTCGATGCGGCCCGCCTGGGTGATGGCGAGGTTGGCGCCCTCGCCGATCGCCCTCGCGCGGATGTCGCCGCCATTGACGCGAATCGGGTCGTTGGTCGGGTCGACCACCTCGGCATTGGTCTCCGACTTGGCCTTGATGTAGGTGCCGATGCCGCCGAACCAGATGAGGTCGACCGGCGCCTGCAGGATCGACTTGATCAGGCCGGAGGGACCGATCTCCTCGGCCTCGATGCCGAGCAGGGCGCGGATTTCCGGCGACAGCGGGATCGACTTCTGGCTGCGCGGGAAGATGCCGCCGCCCTTCGAGATCAGCGACGCGTCATAGTCCGCCCAGGACGAGCGCGGCAGCTGGAACAGCCGGTGGCGCTCCTCCCAGCTCGCCGCCGGATCGGGATCGGGATCGAGGAAGATGTGGCGGTGGTCGAAGGCGGCGACCAGCTTGATCGCCTTCGACAGCAGCATGCCGTTGCCGAATACGTCGCCCGACATGTCGCCGACGCCGGAGACGAGGATCGGCTGGGTCTGCACGTCGATGCCGATCTCGGCGAAGTGGCGCTGGACGGCGACCCAGGCGCCGCGGGCGGTGATGCCCATCGCCTTGTGGTCGTAGCCCTGGCTGCCGCCGCTCGCGAAGGCGTCGCCGAGCCAGAAGCCGCGTTCGAGCGCGATCGCATTGGCGACGTCGGAGAAACTGGCCGTGCCCTTGTCGGCGGCGACGACGAAATAGGGATCGTCGCCGTCGCGGATGGTGACGCCGTCCGGGTGCACGATCTCGCCCTCGACGATGTTGTCGGTGACGGAGAGCAGCGAGCGGATGAAGATGCGGTAGCTTTCCGTCCCTTCCGCCATCCACGCGTCGCGGTCGGACGGCGGGGGCAGGTGCTTGGGATAGAATCCGCCCTTGGCGCCGGTCGGCACGATCACCGCATTCTTGACGAGCTGGGCCTTCATCAGGCCGAGGATCTCGGTGCGGAAATCGTCGCGCCGGTCGGACCAGCGAAGGCCGCCGCGGGCGACCGGGCCGCCGCGCAGGTGGATGCCCTCGACGCGCGGGCTGTAAACCCAGATTTCGCGCCACGGCACCGGCTGCGGAAGGCCGGGGACCTGGGCGCTGTCGAGCTTGAACGCCAGAGCCTCCTGCGCCGCCTCGGAGAAGGCGTTGGTGCGCAAGGTGGCGGCGACGACGCCGTGGAAGAGGCGCAGGATGCGGTCCTCGTCGATCGCGGCGACGCGGGCGAGGCCGTCGCGGATCGCCCGCTCGGCGGCGGAGACCGCCTCGGTGCGCGATCCGCCCAGCGCCGGATCGTGCAGCGCCTCGAACAGGGCGATGAGGCCCTGCGTCACCTGCGGCGCGCGGCGCAGCGCCTCGACCACGGTGAGCATCGAGTAGGCAAGGCCGGTCTGGCGCAGATAGCGGAACCAGGCGCGGAACAGGACGACGTCGCGGCGGCGCAGCGAGGCGGAGACGATGAGCTGGTTGAACGGATCGTTCTCGGCCCGGCCGCGCAGCACCGAGGCGACGGCGCGCTCGACCATCTCGGCGCGGGCGAGCACGTCGTCGGCATTGCCGCCGCCCTGCATCTCCAGCAGGAATTCGTGGACGTAGCCGAGGCGGCCCTCGTCGAGCGGCGTCGGCTGCTCCTCGAGCACGCGGAAGCCGAAATTCTCGAACACCGGCACGGCGTCGGACAGCGGGATGACGTCGGCGAGCCGGTAGGTCTTGAGCCGCAGCTGCGATTCGGAATCGCCGATCTTGCGGTAGAGCCGCGCGGCGCGGTCGTCGGATCCCTGCAGGTCGCAGATGCGCAATATGTCTTCCGCGGCCTCGGCGGCGGGGGTGCGCGCGCGGTAGGTTTCCGGGAAATCGTCGAGATAGACCAGCGCGAGGCGGGTGGCGCGGGCGACGCCGACGAGATCGCCCAGCGCCTCCTCGACGGCGGGCTCCCAGCCGCGCACCATCTCGAGCAGCCTCTTGTCGAGCGCCTCCTCGTCGGGGATCGGCATGCCGGGCTGGAGGTCGAGCGTATAGCGGATCAGCGCGAGGTCGCCCTCGCCCAGTTCGACCGACCAGCTCGACATCGAGGCGCCGACCGATTCCTCGAGCATCGCCGCGATGGTGAGGCGGCGCGAGGTGGTGAGCTCGTCGCGCGGCAGCCAGACGAAGGCGAACAGATGCCGCCCGATCGTCCCCGGCAGCAGCAGCACGGTGGGCCGCGGCCGGTCGGCGAGCGACATGGCGGTGAGCGCGAGGCGCCGCACCGCATCCTGCGGCAGGCTGACGAGCAGGTCGCGCGGCAGCGAATAGATTGCGTGGCGCAGCGCCTTGCCGGCATGGCCCTGCGGGTCGAAGCCGAACTCGTCCTCCAGCGCGGCGAGGCGGCGGCGGAGCAGGGGGACCTGTTCGGGCGGCGCCTTGACGGCGGCGCTGGTCCACAGGCCGACATGGTAGGAAAGCCCGGCGATCCGGCCATTTTCCTCCACCGGCATGACGACGAGGTCGAGCGGCACCCGGCGGTGGACGGTCGACAGGCGATCGGCCTTGGCGAGCAGCGGCGGGCGGCCGCCTTCCTCGAAAAAGGCGATCGCCGCCTCGCGGGCCTTGTCGTTCCACAGCGGCTCGCTGGGGAGGCGCAGGATGCCCATACGCTCGGCGGGGGCGCCGTCGCGCGCCTCGATCTGGTGGCCGAGCAGGGTCATGTTCCGGTCGGCGAACCAGTGGAGGAGGGCGCCGCCTTCCTCGTCGCCCAGCGCCTCGGCATCGGCGTGGAGCGCCGCCTGCAGCGCTTCCCAGTCGCACACCGCCGCGCGCACGTCGGCGAGGACGCGGTGGAGCTCGGCGACGATGTCGCGCCGGCCGCGCGCGTCGACGCGGTCGACCTCGAGATACATGATCGATTCGCGCTTCTCGCGCTCGTCGCATTGCGGGCCGAGCGCGGTGAGGCAGCCGTCGGCGTCGCGCTCGACGCAGACCACCGGGTGGAGCAGGCGGTGGACGGTGAGGCCGCGGGCGGCGAGCGTGTTCGCCACCGAATCGACCAGGAAGGGCATGTCGTCGTTGACGATGCCGATCCGCATCCGGCGC
>JBKBVA010000069.1:0-10517 GCA_046289665.1 Allosphingosinicella sp. | reverse complement strand
GCCTCGTCCGCCGACGCCCCGCGGGCGAGATCGAGCACGAACCGCCGCTGCAGCTCCGCCGACCACCCGTCGCGGCGGGCGCGGACGGGCACCGGGGAGAAGCCGAGGAAATCGGGCAGATCCTCTCCCTCGGGCGGCGGCGGCGCGGCGGCATCGGACATGGCGTGTCTCCTCGAGTCGGGCGAATCGGCCAGTTTATGACTCAGGAGGGGGTATGTAGGAAAGAGGTTTTGTTCTTCTTTTGTGCCCGGGCGCAGCATAGGCTATTCTGAGCTCGCCCACCGGTGCCGCTGTTTGCTCGGCATAGCCTATGCCGCCAGCAGCGCTTCGATCCGCTCCAGCTCCGCAGAGAATTCGAAGCAAAGCTGGGCCGCTTCATCCTCGGGCAGCCAGTTCGCCATCTGCGGGAACACCACCTGATGGTAGCGATGGGTTCGCCGGTCCCACGGCGCCTCGTCGCGAGCCGACCTAGCGATCTCCAGCAGCGCCATGAGCTCCTGCCGCACCTCCTCCGGGTCGATCTTGGTCGGATCGGGTCTGGTATCCTCGAGGCCGAGGCCCAGCTGTCGGGCGCCGAAGAGGTCGGGTTGGTCGGACATGGGCTCGCTCGCAGGGGCTTCGAGCGCAACTATTGCGGCGCGGCGGCAGCCCGTGCAACAGTCCGGGCCGAAGAAGATCGGGGCGCTTTTGCGGACGGACTGTGGGGGGCGTGTGGATAAATCGGGGTTTGCGCAGGCCGTTTCAGCCTTCGGCGCATCCGCCAGGGAAAAGCTAGCCAACACCGGCGCCGCAGGCAATCCGGAGGATCAGCTCCGCGCTCCCTTGGAAACGTTGATGCCGCAGCTCGCTTCGGCGGCGGGGCTGGCGCGTGCGGTCGTGCTGGTGGGCGAGACGCCGCATGCGGAGACGGGCACCCGCCCCGATTATTCGGTCACGGCCGGAGCCAAGGCGAAGGCGCTGATCGGCCATGTCGAGCTGAAGGCCCCCGGCAAAGGCTTCGATCCGCGCAAGTTCATCGATGCGCACGACAAGGCGCAATGGAGCAAGCTCCGGGCGCTTCCCAACCTCCTCTACACGGACGGCAACGGCTTCTCGCTGTGGCGCAATGGCGAGATCGTAGGGAAACCGGTGCCGCTCGATGGCGACATCGAAACCTCCGGTGCGAAGCTGGCGGCACCCGCTGCGCTTCTTCCGCTGATCCACGATTTCCTCACGTGGAATCCGGAACCGCCGAAGAAGCCGGAGGCGTTGGCTACCACGGCGGCGCGCCTGTGCCGGTTCCTGCGCGACGAGGTGCTGGAACAGCTGCAGGAAGATAACACGCAGCTGAAGGAGCTGGCGAAGGACTGGCGGGCGCTGCTCTTCCCGGATGCCACCGACGAGCGCTTCGCCGACGGCTATGCGCAGGCGGTCACCTTCGGCCTGCTGATGGCAAAGTCGCGCAAGCTGGAGCTTGCGAAGGGTCTCGATCCGGTCGCGAAGGAACTCGGCAAGACGGACACGCTGATCGGCGCGGCGCTGCGCCTGCTGACGGAGCAGGAGGTGCTCGGCCCCTCGCTCGACACACTGGTCCGCGTGCTCGACGTGGTCGACTGGGACGTGATCGCCAAAGGCGACCCGGAAGCGTGGCTCTATTTCTACGAGCAGTTTCTGGCGGTGTACGACAACAAGCTCCGGAAGCTGACCGGCAGCTATTACACGCCGCCCGAGGTGGTGCAGGCGATGGTGCGGCTGTGCGACGAGGCGCTGAAGTCGCCCGGCCGCTTCAATCGCTACAAGGGCCTGGCGGACCCGGACGTGCAGATCGCCGATCCGGCGGTAGGATCGGGCACCTTCCTGCTGGCGCTGCTGCGCCACATCGCGGCAGCAGTCGAGGCGGACCAAGGGAAGGGGGCCGTCGGGCCGGCGATCGCCGAGGCAGCCGAGCGCCTGTTCGGCTTCGAGCTGCAGTTCGGCGCCTATGCGGTGGCCGAGCTGCGGCTGATGGCCGAGATGATCGACCTCGGCGCCACGGGGCTGCCGAACCTCTACGTCACCGACACGCTCAGCGACCCGCATGAGAGCTTCGAGGCGGGGCAGGGCATCTACAAGGAGATCAGCAAGCAGCGCGCGAGCGCCAACGAGGTGAAGCGCGCGCAGCCGATCACGGTGGTGATCGGAAATCCGCCCTACAAGGAAAAGGCCATGGGCAAGGGCAGCTGGATCGAGCAGGGCGGCGGGAACCGCGCCGCGCCCCTCGACGACTGGCAGCCGCCGAAAAAGTGGAAGGTCGGCGCCCACGCCAAGCACCTGCGCAACCTCTACGTCTATTTCTGGCGCTGGGCGGCGTGGAAGGTGTTCGAACAGGGGGCAGGTGGACGCGATAAGCAGCCGCCGGTCGAGGAGCATCTGTCCGGCATCGTCTGCTTCATTACGGTCTCGGGCTTCCTTAACGGACCCGGTTTCGAAAAGATGCGGGCGGACCTGCGGCGTGACTGCGACGAGATTTGGGTGATCGATTGCTCGCCTGAAGGCTTCAGGCCGAAGGTGAACACGCGTGTCTTCGAAGGCGTGAAGCACGAGGTTTGCATTGTGCTGGCGTCGCGATCTCCGGACAACGACCCCGCGGCACCGGCGAAGGTAAGATTTCGAGCGTTAGAGCCCGGCCATCGATTGAAGAAATTTGAGGAACTAGCGCAGATCACCATAGCGAGCGGGGGATGGCGCGATGCAGCGCTGGATTGGCGCGCACCGTTTCTGCCGAAGTTTTCTGACAGTTGGGCCGACTTCGTACCGTTGGATGTGATCATCGGAGACAGCGGTTCCGGTGTTATGCCTGGCCGAACTTGGGTAATTGCGCCGGACGCGCAGTCGCTACGAGACCGTTGGGACAAGCTGCTCAGCATCAAGGACGCTGGACAGCGAGCAGCGTGGTTCCATCCGCATCTGCGAAATGGCCAACCGGGGGACCGGCACATCGATAAAGCCGGGCGGAGTTTGCACGCGAAGCAGGAGCCCCTCGTATCAATCGAGACAGCTCTCCGTGATCGCGGCAATCCAGATCCTCAGAAGATGCAGGAAGCTCGTAGAGCGCGCGAGTTAGAGGAACCGGTCCGATACGGATTTTGGTCGTTCGACCGGCAGTGGATTGTGCCAGACACCAGGGTCATTAACCAGCCAAACCCTGGGCTGTGGGAGCGCCATAGCGCGGCCCAAATCTATCTCACGGCACTGCTTCGAACTTCGCCAACAAGCGGCCCCGCCATCTCCTTCACAGCTCTCCTGCCGGACATTAATCATTACAGGGGGTTTGGAGGCGGACGCGTTCATGCACTCTGGCGCGATACCGCTGCGACACAGCCGAACATCGCGGAGCCGGTGCTAGCCGCGCTCACCAAGCTGTACGGCCGTGCGTCCGATCCGGCGGATGTATTCGCTTACGTAGCTGCCTTGCTCGCCAGCCCGGCCTATGTCACCTCGTTCCGGGACGACCTCATCCAGCCCGGACTGCGCGTGCCCCTGACGGCGGACAAGACGCTCTTCGACGAAGCCGCGCTCCTTGGCCGCGAGGTGATCTGGTTGCACACCTTTGGCGAGCGCCTTGCCGAGGGCAAGCCGCCGGGCCCGCCGCGGCTGCCGCCGGGCCGGCGGCCCGAGGTGCTGGCGGGGCACGGCATCCCCGCCACGCCCGAAGGCTTTCCCGACGCCATCGACTACGATGCCGGGCAGCAGCAGCTCAAGGTCGGCACGGGCCGGATCGGGCCGGTGCCGCCGGCGGTCTGGGCCTATCAGGTTTCGGGCAAGCAGGTGCTGCGCCAGTGGTTCAGCTATCGGAAGAAGAACCGTGAGCGTCCCCAGATCGGCGACCGCCGCCCGCCCTCGCCGCTCGGCGACATTCAGCCGGACCATTGGCTGCCCGAATATACCGAGGAGTTGCTCAACGTGCTGAACGTGCTCGGCCTCCTCGTCGATCTCGAGCCGCGTCAGGCGGACCTGCTGGAGCGGATCTGCGACGGCCCCCTAATCCCGCCCAAGTCCCTTCAGCCGTAGGGCCGTCGCACCGACGCGCGTTTACCAAAGTCCGTTCCGAAGCGGGACAGCCGCAGAAAGGCGGCGGCGGCCCCGGTCAAAAACCCCCGTTTATGAGTTACTAAGGCCGATACGAACCAGCGCCGCCAGTCGCGCTGAACAGGGAGAGCCTTCGATGACCAGTCGCTTCAGGGCCGGGACTGCCGCCGCGAAACTCGTTGCCGCCGCTCTGGCGGGCGCCGCCTTCGCCACGCCGGCGAGCGCCAGCATCATCTTCGACTCGGTGATCTACGACACGGGCACCGGCTTCGGCGCCGAGCCGCGCCTGCTCACCACCCAGGAGCGCGGGCCGCGCAAGGACGGCACCGAATCCGCCTGCGTCGGCGTCAGCGGCGGCGCCACCGCCGTCGGCTCCGGCCAGTGCATCAGCGACAGCCAGGTCTTCCAGGGCAACGGCGTCACCAACCAGGGCGGCGACGAAGTCAATCCGGGCCGCGAAGGCAACAAGTACAACACGCCGACGATCGGCGAGGTGGGCTGGAACGGCGCCGAGGATATCGGCCTCATCTTCAACGCGACCGAGCCGAGCGGCGACGGCGTCAGCATCGACGACGTGACGCTGAAATTCTTCCTCGACGGTCTGCTGCTCGCCGCGATCGACGGCAGCATGACCTTCGACGCGACCATGGCCGGGAACGGCGTCGCGGGCTTCCTGCTCGTCGTCGACGAGGAGCAGCAGGCGTTCCTCAACGGCTCGGTCTTCGGGCTCGACGATTTCGCGCGCATCCAGCTCGCGCTCGAGACGACCATCTCCGGCGTGGCCGGCGGGCCGGAGAGCTTCTGGGCGGCGAATCTCGGCCGGACCGGCAGCACCTCGACGTCGACCGGATCGACCGGGGGCACCCCGGTTTCCGCGCCGGCCGCCTTCGCCTTGTTCACGCTCGGCTGCGGACTCCTGCTCGGCCGGCGGCGCCGCGCCGCCTAGGCGGCCGGGCGCATCCGGAGCCGCCTTCCGGTGCGGGCGGAGCTAGTCGTGCGCTGCGCCCGCCATGTTCGGCCGCGGCCGGGCGGCTGCGGACATGGCCGCACGTCTCTCCTCCCGCTCCGCCTCCCGCTCATAGGTCACGGCGATCCGCTCCAGCGACTCCCGGGTGAGCCGGCAGGCGGTGATCCGTGCCTGTCTCCTGCAGGCCGCGGCCAGGGTGCGCAAGTCGTGTTCCATCGGCATGCGGCCGGTTAGGCAGCCGAACGCCGGTCGCTCAAGCTGGCCTTTCGGCCGTATTTGCCTCCGCCCAGCGGGAAGAGGCTTGCGGCGCGCGCGAAAGCTTCGAAGATCGGGCTGCGCCGACGCGGCGGTGAACTTTCGCGCCCGCCGCGCGGTTTCACCGGTGCAAGGCAAGGCAGAGACGGGAGCGAACGATGAACGGTTCGGAACGGCAGAGCGATGCCCTGGCGCGGGTCGATGCGGGGATGGACGAGACGCTGGAGCGGCTGTTCGCGCTGCTCCGGGTGCCGTCGGTGTCGACCGACCCGGCCTATGCCGACGACTGCCGGCGGGCGGCGCAGATGCTGGCCGACGAACTCGGCGGGATCGGCTTTGCGGCGCGGGTGGCGCCGACCGGCGGGCATCCGATGGTGGTGGCGCACCATGACGGGCCGGGCCCGCACGTCCTCTTCTACGGCCATTACGACGTCCAGCCGGTCGACCCGATCGCGCTGTGGCGGCGCGACCCGTTCGATCCGGCGCTGGAGACGCGGGAGGACGGATCGCGCTATTTCGTCGCCCGCGGCGCCTCCGACGACAAGGGGCAGCTCAGGACCTTCATCGAGGCGTGCCGGGCGTGGAAGGCGGCGGCCGGGGCGCTGCCGTGCCGGGTGACGATCCTGCTCGAGGGCGAGGAGGAATCCGGTTCGGCCTCGCTGGAGCCGTTCCTGCGGGAGAATGCGGAGGAACTTCGCGCCGACTTCGCGCTGATCTGCGACACGGCGATGTGGGACGCGGACACGCCCGGCATCACGCTCGGCCTGCGCGGCATGGCGGCGGGCGAGGTGCGGATACGGGCGGCGTCGCGCGACCTCCATTCCGGCCTCTACGGCGGCCCGGCCCGCAACCCGATCCAGCTGCTGTGCGACATCCTCGCCGCGCTGAAGGACGAGACCGGGCGCGTGACGCTCGAGGGCTTCTACGACGGCGTGAAGCCGCTCCCCGACGAGATGAAGCGCGCCTGGGACGCGCTCGGCTTCGATCCGGACGCCTTCCTCGGCGAGGTCGGCCTTTCGGTGCCGGCGGGCGAGGCGGGCGTGCCGGTGCTCGAGCAGAGCTGGTGGCGCCCCACCGCGGAGATCAACGGCATTTCCGGCGGCTATACGGGCGACGGCTTCAAGACGGTGATCCCGGCCGAGGCGATGGCGAAGGTGTCGTTCCGCCTCGTCGGCGATCAGGATCCGGCGAAGGTATGGGCGAGCTTCGAGCGCCATGTGCGCGACCGGCTGCCGGCCGACTGCACCGCCGTCTTCAGCGCCCGCGGCGGATCGCGCGCCATCGCGCTCGACAGCGGGAGCGAGGAGGTCGGCGCGGTGCGCGCGGCGCTTGCCGAGGAATGGGGGACGGACGCCGCCCTGCTCGCCTCGGGCGGCTCGATCCCGGTGGTCAATTCGATCCGCGAGATCCTCGGCATGGAATCGGTGATGGTCGGCTTCGCGCGCAACGACGACAACATCCATTCGCCCAACGAGAAGTACGAATTGCGCAGCTTCCACAAGGGGATACGCTCCTGGGTGCGGATCCTCGCGGCGATCGGCGAACGGTTGGGCGCACCGGCCGGCGCGCGGGCCGAGCCGGAGAGCGTCTAGGCCGCGTCCGCCGCGCGGCGGAACAACGTCATCTGGCTCGGGCCGCCAAGCCGGGGGTGCTCGCCGCCGAGGTTGCGGAACGCCGCCGCGTATCCGGTCCGCGCCGCCACCGCCTCGCCCCAGGCGCGGAACTGCTCGCGCGTCCATTCGAAGCGGTGGCCGGGGTGGCGCAGGCGGCTGCGCGGGACGCCGAGCAGGTCGTTATATTCGACGTTGGGCGTGGTGACGACGACGGTGGCCGGCCGGTAGCTCTCGAACAGCGTGCGTTCGAGCCGCGGCAGGCGGGCCGGATCGACATGCTCGATCGTCTCGACCAGGATCGCCGCGTCGTAGCCGGCGAGGCGCGGGTCGGGCTCGGTGAAGGAGGCGCGGAGCAGCGGCGTGCGCTCCTGGCTCAGCAGGCCCGCGGAGGAGAGCCTGCGCTCCAGGCTGCGCAGCGCCTCCTCCGAAATGTCGACGCCGGCGATGCGGGCGAAGGCCGGGTCCGCCGCCAGCCGCACGAACAGGGCGCCGTCGCCGCAGCCGAGATCGAGCACCGTCCGTGCCCCGGCGGCGCGCAGCGCCTCGCGCACCGCGTGCAGCCGGTCCTCGTGGAGCGGCGTCGGCATGGGCGTCAGGTGATCGCCGAAGGGGCGCCGACGCCGAGGGCGTCCATCCCGGCCAGCGCGCGCGAGGCGGCGATCAGCGGCGCCAGCTTCTCCTGCGTCTCGCGGTGGAGATCGCCGCCGGCGGGCTCGTAGCGCTCGACATAGGCGCGCAGCGTCGCGCCTTCGGTGCCGGTCCCCGACAGGCGGTACACCACCCGCCCCTCGCCCTCGAAATGAAAGCACCAGCCCTGGTTGCGGCTGACGCTGCCGTCGACCGGATCGGTATATTCGAAGCTGAAGGCGCGGCCGAGGCCCGCAACCTCCGCTGCGGCCGGATCGGCGATCCGCGCCTCCAGCCGCGCGACGACGGCCTGCGCCGTCTCGCCGGAGAGGCCTTCATAATCGTGGCGGGTGAAGTAGTTTCGGCCGTAGCGCGCCCAGTGCGCGGCCTGGATCTCGGCCACCGACCGGCCGGTCGCGGCGAGGATGTCGAGCCAGAACAGGACCGCCCACAGCCCGTCCTTCTCGCGGACGTGGTCCGAGCCGGTGCCGAAGCTCTCCTCCCCGCACAGCCGGATGAGCCCGGCGTCGAGCAAATTGCCGAAGAATTTCCAGCCCGTCGGCGTCGCGTAGCAGGGGATGCCGAGCGCGTCGGCCACCCGGTCCACCGCCCCGCTCGTCACCATCGAGCGGGCGACGCCCCTCAGGCCGTCTCGATAGCCGGGGACGAGATGGGCGTGGGCGGCGAGGATGGCGAGGCTGTCGCCCGGGCCGACATAGGCGCCCGGGCCGAGGATCATGTTCCGGTCCCCGTCGCCGTCCGAGGCGGCGCCGAGATCGGGGGCGCCCGGCCCGGACATCGCCTCGACGAGATCGTGGGCGTGGACGAGGTTGGGATCGGGATGCCCGCCGCCGAAATCGTCGCGCGGCACGCCGTTCACCACCGTGCCGGGCGCGGCGCCGAGCCGCCTCTCGAGGATCTCCACCGCATAGGGGCCGGTCACCGCGTGCATCGCGTCGAAGCGCATCCGGAAGCCGCCGGCGAACATCCTGGCGATGCGCGGGAAATCGAACAGTCGCTCCATGCAGGCGGCATAATCGGCGACCGGATGCACGATCTCGACCGTCATCTCGCCGATCGCCTGCGTGCCGAGCCGGTCGAGCGCCGCCTCCGCCCCGTCGAGGATGCGATATTCGCCGATTTCCCGCGTGCGGGCGTAGATCCGCTCGGTCAGCGCCTCGGGCGCCGGGCCGCCATTGCCGCCATTATATTTGATCCCGAAATCCTCTTCCGGTCCGGCCGGATTGTGGCTCGCCGAGAGGATCAGGCCGCCCCAGGCGCCGCGCGCGCGGATCAGGTTCGACACCGCCGGCGTGGAGAGGATGCCGCCCTGCCCGATCACCAGCCGACCGATCCCGTTCGCCGCGGCGATGGCGATGATGGCCTGCAGCGCCACGTCGTTGTGGAACCGCCCGTCGCCGCCGACCACCAGAGTGGCGCCCGCCGGGACCTCGGCGGCGTCGAGCACGGCCTGGACGAAATTCTCCAGATAATGCGGCTGCCGGAACACCCGCACCTTCTTGCGCAGGCCCGACGTTCCGGGCCTCTGCCCCTCGAACGGCGTCGTCTCGACTGTGCGTACCGGCATCGGGCCTCCTTCTCGTCCGGCGCCTCCTCTAGCCGGTGGACGCGTTTTGGCTACCCCGCGCGCCGCGCTTCGCACTTGCAGCTGGCCGCGCCTGTTTCACAGGCTCCGCTTCGCCGGACCCGCATCGCGCCGGATGAGGCGCGTTCGGCGCCGGCCGCGTGCCGGCGCCTGCGGCCATACAACGCTCTGCGCCCTGATCATCGGCAGCAGCACCACCGCGACGGTGCGCAGCCTCCCGCTTCCCGTGCTGCCCTTCCGCTAGACTTGGCGCGCCGCGTCTACGAAAGGCGACCACTTCTCTGGCTGCTCCGCCAGGAGGCGGGGAAAGCCGCGCGGAGGGCCTTTCCCCTCGAGGAAGGCAACGAGGTCGGCCAGCCGGAACTTCACGAGCTGCGCCGCGATCAGGTAGCGTTCACGCGTGGAGCAGGTTTCATCGAAGTCGATGTTGCGGCCCCAGCTCGCCACGCGCGATTTTGAGAGCTCCTTGCGGATCTCCAGGAGGAGATCGTCGGCGAGCAGGATCGCGTGGGCCAGCTCCGTGCACTGGTGGCCGAAGCCGACCTCGACGCTGAAGGCCGGCGCGCGCGGCCGGGCGTTGAGGCCGCCTATCAGCCCGTAGTAGGTCGTGAGCTCCGACCCCAACCTGCTGGAGACCAGCTCGGTAAAGAACCGGTCGTAGACGGTGGATCGATAGGGCGCGTGCCTGGGGATAAGCTGGCCCAGCCGCTCCTGATCGGCGTGCGGCCGGCGGTGCGCCCTCGCCAGGAAGTACGGCAGGATGCGGTCGAAATCGAGGTGCAGGAGCGGCTGGTTGTGGCTGATCTCGATAGCAGCGGCGCGCAGAGCGTCCCACTTGCGGTTGCGATACTCCAGCCTGGTCTGCGCCTTCGCCCCCAAATAGGTAAGTACCCCTCCCACAAGGGCGCCGAGAAGGACTGCCCCGCCATCGATGGCGCTTCCGACGACCGCCAATTGTCCCTCCTTCGGCCGCTTCGCGGGATACCGGGCGAACGCTCTCGCGCCGCCACGGCCCTCTGCAGCCTTCCCTCCTCATACACCCACTTCGGTTCCCGGGCGAGGCGTGCAGCGGCCGCCTTGCCTGCGTCCACGGTTCGGACTGCGGGGGCAAGCCGCGCCTGAGAGAGGCGCCCGGCGCGGCCGCCGGGTTGACCGGCACGGCAAAGGGCCTAGGTACGGTCGCACCGCCGTGCGCGGGCGCTTAGCTCAGTTGGTAGAGCATCTCGTTTACACCGAGAGGGTCGGCGGTTCGAGCCCGTCAGCGCCCACCAGGCCGGCGGGCGCAGCCTAGACGACCGGCGGGGCCATGCGCTGCAGGGCCTTGAAATAGGCTTCGAGCCGCTGCGCGGTCTCCTCGGCCAGCTCGATGAAGACGCGGCGGCCGTCCTCCGGATCGGCGACC
>JBKBVA010000068.1:0-10527 GCA_046289665.1 Allosphingosinicella sp. | reverse complement strand
GGATGTCGCGGATGTTGATGTTGGTCTGGTTCTGCAGGTTGGCGATGTTGGTGTTCGCCGTGGCGAGGCCGGACTGCAGGGCGGCGACGCCGGTGTTGAGGCCCGCGACCTGGCCCTGCAGGGTGGCGATGTTCGCGGTGTTGGTCGCGACGTTGCCGAGCAGGGTGGTGTTGGTGGTGACGTTGCCGTTGGCGTCGTTCACCAGCACGCCGGCATTGGTGTAGCCGCCGAAGCGCACGGTCGAGCCGGCGCCGCCGATGGTCACCTGGTTGTCGGCCGTGGTGACGGCGCCGGCACCGATCGCGGTCGAGCCGGCGTGCAGCGCCTGGGCGCCCGCGCCGAGCGCGGTCGCGTTCACCGCGGTCGCGTCGGCGCCGTTGCCGAGGGCGGTCGCATTGTCGGCGGTGGCGCTGGCGACGTTGCCGATCGCGATGGCGCCTTCGCCTTCCGCGGCGGCCAGGCGGCCGACGGCGGTGGAGAACTCACCCGAAGCGAAAGCGCGGTCGCCGAAGGCCGAAGAGCCGGTGCCGGTCGCGGTGGCCTGCTCGCCGACCGCGGTGGAGCGGACGCCGGTGGCGGTGGCGAGGTGGCCCAGCGCGGTGGCGCGCTCGGCATCCGCATTGGCGCGCCAGCCGAACGCCGTGGCGCCCGGGCCGTTGGCGTTGCTGAGGCCGCCGACGGCGGTGGTCGAGTTGCCGACGGCATTGGCGTTGTTGCCGAGGGCGACGGCGTCGGTGCCGAGCGCGCTGGCGACGTTGCCGATGGCGACCGAGGCTTCGCCTTCCGCGGCGGCGAGGCGGCCGACGGCGGTCGAATATTCGCCCGAGGCGAAGGCGCGGTCGCCGTTGGCGGTGGCGCCGGTGCCGGTCGCGGTGGCGCGGAAGCCGGTGGCGGTGCTGTTGGCGGCAAGCGCGTCGGACAGCGCGCCGACGGCGGTGGCGTTCACGCCGGCCGCTTCGGCGGAGAAGCCGAAGGCGGTCGCCTGGGCGGCGGTGGCGTTGGCGTTGCCGCCGACGGCGGTGGTGCCGTCCGCGGTGGCGCTGGCGACGTCGCCGACGGCGACCGAGGATTCACCCTCGGCGGCGGCGAGGCGGCCGTTGGCGGTGGAGTAATCGCCCGAAGCGAAGGCGCGGTCGCCGGTCGCGGTGGCCGACTCGCCGGTCGCGACGGAGTTGACGCCGCACTCGGTGGAATCGGCGCCCGGGCCGACGTTGCACTCGGGGGTCGGGTCAGCCAGCGCGGGGGCGGAGATGGCGAGGGCGGCGCCGCTGACGCCGATGAGCATCAGCTTGCGGCTGACATTGGTTGCGAAAGGCATTGTCCACGAACTCCCTGTTGATTTGGGCCACACGCCGGTTTTTTCCATGCGTGTCCGGGGTCTTAGTAGTTTCGCGCGGGGCCGCTTGGCAACGCTAAACGAGCAGGCCGTCCCGATTGTGTCTTTTTCCGCCCGCCGCCGGCCGGGGTCCGGGCCGCCGCGGGAGGCGGTGCGGACGACGTCTCCCTTGCCTGATGTTAGCGTTCTCATTTAACAGCCGGGGCGGCCTTCGGGCCGGGAAACGGAAGGCGCCGCGAGACGCGCCCGGAGCGAGGAGACGGACATGCACAAGATCATTCGCGCGCGCGGCACCACGGGCCGGTTCGCCCGCCTCCTCGCCATCGCCTCGCTCTCGACGCTTGCCGCCTGCGCGGGCGTCGGCGCGCCCGCCGGCACCGACACCGCCCGCTGGCCCGACGTCCGGAGCCGGGTCGCCCCCGTCCCGGCCCAGGAAGCGCGGGTCGAGGCGATCCTCGCGCGGATGAGCGTCGAGGAGAAGGTGGCGCAGATCATCCAGCCCGACATCTCCAGCGTGACGCCCGAGGACGTGCGCCGCTACAAGTTCGGATCGATCCTGAACGGCGGCAATTCGGCGCCGGGCGGCAACGAGACCGCGCCGGCGGCCGAGTGGCTGAAGCTCGCCGACGCCTTCTGGGAAGCGTCGATGGCGGCGGACTGGGCGGGCGAGAAGATCCCGGTGATCTGGGGCTCCGACGCCGTCCACGGCCACGCCAACATCGTCGGCGCCACCGTCTTCCCGCACAATATTGGCCTCGGCGCCGCCCGCAATCCGCAGCTCATCCGCCGCATCGGCGAGGTGACGGCGCGCGAGATGGCGATCACCGGCATCGACTGGGATTTCTCGCCGACCCTCGCCGTCGTCCGCGACGACCGCTGGGGGCGGACCTATGAAGGCTTCTCCGAAGATCCCGAGATCGTCGCCGCCTATGCGCCGGAGATGGTGCTCGGCCTGCAGGGCGAGCCCGGCACGGCCGGCTTCCTCGGCGCCGGCAAGGTCATCTCCACCGCCAAGCATTTCGTCGGCGACGGCGGCACGCTCGGCGGCAAGGACCAGGGCGACAACCCTTCCAGCGCCGAAGAGCTGCGCGACATCCACGGCGCGGGCTACCCGCCGGCGATCGAGGCGGGCGTCCAGTCGATCATGGCCTCCTTCTCCTCGGTGCGGGGCGAGAAGACGACCGGCGATCATGACCTGCTCACCGTCGCGCTGCGCGACGACATGAACTTCGACGGCTTCGTCGTCGGCGACTGGAACGCCCACGGCCAGGTGCCGGGCTGCACCAACGTGTCCTGCCCCGCCGCGGTCAATGCCGGGCTCGACATGTTCATGGCCCCCGACAGCTGGAAGGGCCTCTACGACAACACGCTCGCCCAGGTGCGCTCGGGCGAGATCCCGATGGCGCGGCTCGACGAGGCGGTCCGCCGCATCCTGCGGGTGAAGGTGCGCGCCAACATCTTCGAAAAGCCCAAGCCTTCGGCGCGCCCGCTCGCCGGCCGGTTCGAGCTGCTCGGCTCGCCCGAGCACCGCGCGGTGGCGCGGCAGGCGGTGCGCGAATCCCTGGTCCTGCTCAAGAACCAGAACAGGCTCCTGCCGCTCTCGCCCAGGGCCAACATCCTCGTCGCCGGCGACGGCGCCGACAACATCCCCAAGCAATCGGGCGGCTGGACGATCACCTGGCAGGGCACCGGCATCACCAATGCGGACTTCCCCAACGGCCAGTCGATCTGGGGCGGGATCGAGGAGCAGGTAAAGGCGGCGGGCGGCACCGCCACCCTGAGCCCCGACGGCCGCTTCACCGCGAAGCCCGACGCGGCGATCGTCGTGTTCGGCGAGGAGCCCTATGCCGAGTTCGTCGGCGACCGGCCGATGCTGGAATACAGCCCCGCCGACAAGAAGGACCTCGACCTCCTGAAGCGCCTCAAGGCGCAGGGCATCCCGGTGGTCGCCGTCTTCCTCTCCGGCCGGCCGATGTGGGTCAATCCGGAGATCAACGCGTCCGACGCCTTCGTCGCCGCCTTCCTGCCGGGCAGCGAGGGCGGCGGCGTCGCCGACGTGCTGCTGCGCGACGCGGCCGGCGGCATCGCCCACGACTTCAAGGGCAAGCTGTCTTATTCTTGGCCCAAGCGCGCCGACCAGACGCCGCTCAACCGCGGCGATGCCGGCTACGACCCGCTCTTCCCCTACGGCTTCGGCCTCACTTATGCCGATGCCGGCAATCTCGCCCCCCTGTCGGAGGAGCGTCCGGTGGGCGCGCGCACCGGCGCCGACGGCGTGCTGTTCGGCCGCGGGGCGCTTCCCGAAGGCTGGACGCTGGCGCTGCAGGACGAAGGCGGGCCGACCGCGGTCGTCTCCGGCAATGCCGGCGCCACCGCCTCGACGCGCCTCCGGGTCTCCGGCGTCGACCGCCGTGCGCAGGAGGATGCGCGCCGCTTCGTCTGGGACGGCAGCGGCCTCGCCGCCGTGCAGATCATCGCCGCCCAGCCGATCGACATCTCGCGCGAAGCCAATGGCGAGCTCAGCCTCGTCGTCGACTATCGGGTGGACACCGCGCCGACCGGTCCGGTGATGCTGGGGCTCGGCGACCAGGCGGTGCCGATCACCGGCGCGCTGAGGGGCGCAACGGCCGGGACGTGGACTACGATCGCGGTGCCGCTGCGCTGCTTCGCGCGGGCGGGCGTGGACATGAGCCGGGTCAACATGCCCTTCACCCTCGCCACCGCCGGGCAGCTCGCTCTGTCGGTCTCCGACGTGCGCATCGCCAGCGCACAGGTGCCGCAGGACCGCTGCGGCCAGCCCTGAGGGGGCCTAGGTCTTCGCCCCGGCCCGACGGCCGCGGGCGGTGCGCAGCAGGCCGAGGCCGACGAGCAGCACGCCGCTGGCGGCCGAGACGACGAGCAGCGCGGTCCGCACCGCGCCGCCCCAGTCCGGCCACAGCAGGGCGACGGTGGCGAGCGCCCACAGCACCGAGAGCAGAGGCAGCATCCGCCCGTAATCGCGCACCCGGAACGGATGGACGAAGTGCACCGGCGCGAAGGTCAGCGCCACGAACAGCAGGACGATCGCCGCGCCCGCCGCCTGTCCCGGTTCGGTGACGAAGAGGTAGAAGGCGACGAGGTTCCACAGCGCCGGGAAGCCGCGGAAATAGCCGTCGTCGGTCTTCATGTCGGTGCGCGCGAACAGATAGAGCGCGGAATATTGGATGAGCGCGGCGAGCGGCAGCGCCAGCGAGGGCGGGACGAGCTCGGCGCGCAGGATGAACAGGGTCGGGATGAAAACGTAGGTGAGATAGTCGACGATGAGGTCGAGCGCGTCGCCGTCGATCCGCGCCGCCCGCGTCTTGACCCTGGCCCGGCGGGCCAGCGATCCGTCCACCCCGTCGATGGCGAGCGCGACGAGCAGCCAGAGCAGGGCCATCCCAAACCGCCGCTCCTCGACCGCCAGAAGCGCGAGGAGGGCGAGCACCACGCCGCTTCCGGTGAACAGGTGGACGCCCCAGGCCGCGGCGGTGCGGAGGCCGCCGCTCTCGGGGGAGGTGGGGGTGCGCTGGTCCATGGTCGTTTCCGCTCCCACAACGGCCCCTCCCGCCGCGCGTTCCGCCCCGTCCGCCCTCGGTCCGTTTCGTCGGCGAAACCGAGGCGGCGCTGCCGCGTTGTTCCCCGTGACGCTGCTGTCCTGTTCTCGTACCGCCCCGGGAGGGCCTATTTTTCTTGCTTGAACCTGGCCGGAATTGCTGGCGGATCGCGCGGGCCGACCGCGCCGCCCTGATCATCGACGCCGCCGATTATTTCCGGCTGGCGCGTCAGGCGATGCTCGAGGCGCGCTCGCAGATCCTGATGATCGGCTGGGATTTCGACACCCGCATCTCGCTCGATCCGGACGCCGGGGGCGACGTGCCCGAGCAGCTCGGCCCGTTCGTCTCCTGGCTCGCCGACAACCGCAAGGACCTGTCGATCCACATCCTCAAGTGGGACATCGGGGCGGTGAAGCTGCTCGGCCGCGGCTCGACCGTCTTCCGCCTCGCCCGCTGGGCCGCCGACGACCAGATCCACTTCAAGCTCGACGGCGCCCACCCGACGGGCGCCAGCCACCACCAGAAGATCCTCGTCATCGACGATACTTTGGCTTTTTGCGGCGGCATCGACATGACCGCCGACCGCTGGGACACGCGCGAGCACCGCGACAGGGACAAGCGCCGCAAGCGGCCGACCACCGGGCGCCTCTACATGCCCTGGCACGACGCCACGATGGCGGTGGACGGGGAGGCGGCGCGGTCGCTGGGCGAGCTCGCCCGCAACCGCTGGGCAGCGGCGGGCGGCAAGCCGCTGGGGCCGCCGAGGGCCGCCGGCACCGATCCCTGGCCCCAGGCGCTCGAGGCGACCTTCCGCGACGTCGACGTGGCGGTGGCGCGCACCCGCGGGGCCTATAAGGATCTCGAGGCGGTCCGCGAGATCGAGGCGCTCTATGTCGACATGATCGCGCGGGCGAAGCGCTTCGTCTATGCCGAGAACCAGTTCTTCGCCTCGCGCGTCATCGCCCGCGCCATCGCCAGGCGCCTCGCCGAGCCCGACGGCCCGCAATTCGTCCTGGTCAATCCCTGCGTCGTCGACGGCTGGCTGGAGGAAAAGGTGATGAGCCCGGCGCGCGAGCGGCTGATGCGGATGCTCGCCGAGCACGACCGCTACGGCCGCTTCCGCATCTACACGCCGGTGACGGAGGGCGGGGAGGACATCTACGTCCACTCCAAGATCACGATCGTCGACGACGAGACGCTGCGCGTCGGCTCGGCCAACATGAACAACCGCTCGATGGGGCTCGACAGCGAGTGCGACCTGCTGATCGACGCGCGCCTGCCGGCCAATGCCGGAGCGGGGCCGGCCATCGCGCGGATACGCTGCGACCTGCTGGCCGAGCATCTCGGTGCCACCGGCGAGGCGGTCGAGACGACATTCGCCAAGACCGGATCGCTGATCGGCACGATCGAGGCGCTGCGGGGCGAGGGGCGGACGCTCGTCCCGTTCGAGCCGGAGGCGCCCAACGCGGTCGAGGAGAAGATCGCCGAAACCGAGATGCTCGATCCCGAAAGCGCCGGCGACGATTTCGAGCCGATGGCCCGGCCGGGCCTGTTCTCGGGCGCCTTCTCGTCGCTCGGCAGCCGCTGAGCGCCCGGCCTCTCCGACGGCCTCAGCGGTAGCGGTCGACCACGGCCTGGTGGAGGGGGCGGTCGAATTCCAGCCCCGCACGCCCGTCCGCCACCCAGCACACCCGCGCCGGCCAGCTTTCGAGGTTGGGGAGCGCGATCCACACGCGCGCGCCGGCCTCGACATGGCTTGCAATCTCGATGCCGCAGCCGTTGGGCGAGAGGTCGACGACGGTGACGGGGCTGAACGGCCGCTCCGGCGCCCGAAGGCCGGCGGGCACGCTGACGCCGATCCGCGCGAACCGCCTCTGGTCGTGAGCGGCGGGCCGCTCCAGTCTCGCCGCGACTCGCATGATGCAGTCTCCACCCGAGGGGGACGAACTGTCCTCCCGGCTGGTTAAGATTGCGTGAATCGCGCGTCGCGTGACGGCGAAGCCCCCTTCATGGTAAGAGGCGGCTTCATCAGCGTCGGGAGCCGTGCCATGTCGCGCAGTCTCTACCTGCTGTTCGCGCTCGCCGCCTATGCGATTTTTCTGGCGACCTTCCTGTACTTGATCGGCTTCGTCGGCAATCTGCCGGGGCTCCCGCGCACCGTCGACCGCGGCCCCGACTCGGCGCTTGCCGCGGCGATCGTCGTCGACGTGGCGCTGATCGCCCTGTTCGGCGTCCAGCACAGCGTGATGGCGCGTCCCGCCTTCAAGGCCGGCTGGACGCGGATCGTGCCGCCGCCGATCGAACGCAGCGTCTACGTGCTGCTCGCCTCCGCCGCGCTCATCGCCATGTTCGTCTTCTGGCGGCCGATCGGCGGCGCCGTCTGGCGGGTCGACAATCCCGTCGGCGAGGCGGTGCTGTGGGGGCTGTTCGCGTGCGGCTGGCTGATCGTCCTCGTCAGCACCTTCCTCCTCAACCATTTCGAGCTGTTCGGCCTGCAGCAGGTCTATCTCAACCTGCGCAACCGCGAGGCGCAGGCGCCGCGTTTCCGCACGCCCTTCTTCTACAAGGCGGTGCGCCACCCGATCTATTCGGGCTTCGTCCTCGCTTTCTGGGCGACGCCGGCGATGAGCTGGGGGCACCTGCTGCTGGCGCTCGGCATGACCTTCTACATGCTCGTCGCCATACGCTACGAGGAACGCGACCTCGTCGGCGTCTTCGGCAACGATTATGAGGAATACCGCCGCCGCGTCGGCATGCTGACGCCGCGGATGCGCCGCCGCGCCTGAACCGCCGCAGGGCGTCTTCCGAAGCCCGGCCGCCGCCGGCGCGCGGTGCTGCGCCGGACGGTAAGCGCCGCCTTCACCCTTTCTTTGTCAATTTCCGCGACAAGGCCCGGTGTCGACTGGCTTTACACTTCGAAGGGCCCCGCCGCCTTGATCCGGCTGTTCAAGCATTATGTGGCGCATACCGTGCTGCTGCTCGGCCTCGCCGATTTCCTGCTGCTGATCGCGGCGGGAGAGGCGGGGTGGCTGCTGCGGCTGTGGCAGATCGGCGGCGAGGCCGATCCGGACGTGACCCGCCTGCCGCACCTCCTGACCTTCGCCGTGACGCTGCAGCTCGCGATGGTGGGGGTCGGCGTCTACGGTGTCGATGCGCTGCGCTCGCTGCGGATCGCCACGGCGCGGCTGGTCGTCGCGGTGTCGCTCGGGGTGCTCCTCCTCTCGCTGATTTTCTTCCTGCTCCCCGCCGTCACCTTCTGGCGCTCCAACCTGCTCTACGCGATGCTGCTGGCGCTCGCCGGGCTGTTCGCGCTGCGCCTCGTGCTCGGCCAGACGCTGGGCAGCGAGGCGTTCAAGCGGCGCGTCCTGATCCTCGGCGCCGGGCCGCGCGCGGCGCGGCTGCAGGCGCTCGCCGAGGCCGAGGGGGCGGGCTTCGCCATTGCCGGCCATGTCGCGATGAACGACGGCCCGGTCGCCGTCCCCGGCGCCGTCAACCGCGAGGACATCGTCCAGCTCACCGACCATGTCGTGCGGCTCGGCGTCAGCGAAGTGGTGCTGGCGCTCGAGGAACGGCGCAACGCGCTGCCGCTCGGCGACCTGCTGCGGATCAAGACCACCGGCGTCCACGTCAACGAAATCTCCTCCTTCCTCGAGCGCGAGACGGGGCGGGTCGATCTCGACAGCCTCAACCCCTCCTGGCTGATCTTTTCGGACGGCTTCTCGGCCGGGCGGCGGATCTCGGCGGCCGGCAAGAGGCTGTTCGATATCTTGGTGAGCGGCATCATCCTCGCCGCCTTCGCGCCGCTCATCCTCCTCGTCGCGATCGCGGTGAAGCTGGAGAGCAAGGGGCCGGCCTTCTTCCGCCAGCGCCGCGTCGGCCTCTACGGCCAGTCGTTCGACATCCTGAAGATCCGCTCGATGCGGGAGGATGCCGAGGTCGGCGGAAAGGCGGTCTGGGCGCAGAAGGACGATCCGCGCGTCACCCGCGTCGGCGCGATCATCCGCAAGCTGCGCATCGACGAGCTGCCGCAGGCGTGGACGGTGCTGAAGGGCGAGATGAGCCTGGTCGGCCCGCGGCCCGAGCGCCCGCAATTCGTCGCCGACCTCGAGGCGCGGCTGCCTTTCTACGCCGAGCGCCACGTGGTGAAGCCCGGCATCACCGGCTGGGCGCAGATCAACTATCCCTACGGCGCGTCGATCGAGGATGCCCGCCAGAAGCTCGAATACGATCTCTATTACGCCAAGAACTACACGCCCTTCCTCGATCTCCTCATCCTGCTCCAGACGGTGCGGGTGGTGCTGTGGCCGGAGGGCGCGCGCTGATGCTCGGCCTCATCGGATTCTGGAGCCACGCGCTCGCCGCCTTGCTGTTCGCGGCGCTGGCGCTCTGGCAGCTCCGGCACTGGAACCGCGATCGCCGCAACCGCCCGCTCGCCGCCGCTTTCGCGGTGACCTCGGTCTGGGCGATCTTCGCCGCATTCCTCGGCCCGCACAGCATGGCGGCGGGGCTGGCGGAAAGCGGGCGCAACTTCGCCTTCCTCGCCTTCATGTACGCGCTGGTGCGCGACGCCGCCGACGACGGGCGCCAGCGGGCGCTGAAGGCGGTCTATACGGTGGTCGCCGCCGTGATCGGGCTGCAGCTCACCATCGCCGGGGTCGTGCCGGAATTCGTCCGCGCGCCGGTCGTCTACGACGCTCTGGTCGCGACCGGCCAGATCATCGGCCTCACCATCGCCGCGGGCTCGCTGGTGCTGGTCCACAACCTCTACGGCCAGGCGGCGCCGGACAGCCGCTGGGGCATCCGCCTGCCGATGATCGCGCTCGCCGGCATGTGGACCTACGATCTCCACCTCTACACCGTCGGCTACCTGACCCGCGCGCCGGTCGAGGACCTTCTCGCGATGCGCGGCGCGATCCTGTCGATGCTCGTGCCGCTGTTCGCGCTGGCCAGCAAGCGCAACGCGCAGTGGCGGGTGCAGGTCTCCCGCGCCGCCACCTTCCAGTCGATCTCGGTGCTCGCCATCTTCGGCTATCTCCTGGTGATGATGTCGGCGACCCGCGCGATCGAAATCGTCGGCGGCGACTGGGCCCGGATCGGCCAGATCGGGCTGATCTTCGCGATGACGGTGGTGGCGCTCGTCCTGCTGCCGTCGGGGCGGATGCGGGCCTGGGCGCGGGTGCTGCTCGCCAAGCATTTCTTCGAGCATCGCTACGACTATCGCGAGGAATGGCTGCGCTTCACTCGCACCGTCGGCGCGGCGGGGGAGGGGCAGGCGGCGCTCGGCGAGCGGGTGGTGAAGGCGATCGCCGACATCGCCGAGGCGCCCGCCGGGCTGCTGCTGGTGCCGGACGAGGCGGGCCGCCTCAGCCTTGCCGCGCGCTGGAACTGGCCCGACGAGGTGCCCCACGGAAGCGCGGCCGACGCCGCGCTGGTGCGGCTCCTGGAGGCGACCGGCCATGTGCTGGAGCTCGACGGCGGCGCCCGGACCGTCCGGGCCGGCGGCATCGAGGCGGCGCTTCCGCCCTGCCTCGCCGCGCTCGGCGAGGCGTGGGCGGGCGTGCCGCTGCTCCACCGGGACCGCCTCGTCGGCCTCGTCGTCGTCGGCCACCCGCTGGT
>JBKBVA010000067.1:0-10571 GCA_046289665.1 Allosphingosinicella sp. | reverse complement strand
GGGTAAATGGAACCGAGGTCCGCGGTTCGCGCGCGATCCGGGGGAGTCCTGCGCCCTCTACCCCTCCACCACCCTTCGGGTGGTCCCCCTCCCCATCTCGGGATGGGGAGGCAGGTCAGGCGCGCCGCCAGGTGGTGCCCTGGGGGCCGTCTTCGAGGAGGATGCCCTCCGCCGCCAGGTCGGCGCGGATGCGGTCGGCTTCGGCGAAGTTGCGGGCCTTCTTGGCTTCGGTCCGCGCCGCGACCAAGGCGTCGATGCGGCTGTCGCCTTCGCCCTGGAACCAGGCGGTGGGGGTTTCGGCGAGCAGACCGAGCAGGGCCGCGCTCGCCTTCAGCGTCGCCGGATTCTCGATGGCGGAGAGGCGCGACAAAGCGAGCGGCGTGTTGAGATCGTCGGCGAGCGCGTCGAGCACGGACGGGTCCGCCTCCCCTGCCCCCGCCACGCCGGCGGCGCGGTAGAGGCGGTCGAGCGTCGCCTTCGACTGGGCGATCAGGCTCTCCGACCATTCGAGCGGCTGGCGGTAATGCGCCGAGAGCAGGGCGAAGCGGAGCGTCTCGCCCATGTGGCCGGCCGCGAGCAGATCGGCGACGGTGACGACGTTGCCGAGGCTCTTCGACATCTTCTCCGACCCCGCCATCGACAGGAAGCCGTTGTGGAGCCAGTAGCGGGCGAGCGGCGCGCCCTGGTGGGCGCAGCGGCTCTGGGCGATCTCGTTCTCGTGGTGCGGAAAGATGAGGTCGAGGCCGCCACCGTGAATGTCGATCGTTTGCCCAAGATGCTCCTCGATCATCGCCGAGCATTCGATGTGCCAGCCGGGACGGCCGCGGCCCCAGGGCGAGTCCCAGCCGATCACGCCGGCGTCGGACGGCTTCCACAGCACGAAATCGGCCGGATCCTTCTTGTAGGAAGCGATTTCGACGCGGGCGCCGGCCACCATCGCCTCGCGGTCGCGGCGGCCCAGAGCGCCGTAATCGGGATCGGAGGGAACGTGGAACAGGACGTGGCCGTCCGCCTCATAAGCGTGGCCCGCCTCGATCAGCCGCGCGATCATCGCGACCATCGCCTCGATATGGGCGGTGGCGCGGGGCGCGATATCCGGCGGGCGGACGCCGAGCGCGCCCATGTCGGCGAGGTAGAAATCCTCGTAGCGGCGGGTGATCGCCGACGGATCGACGCGCTCGGCGCGGGCGGCGTCGATGATCTTGTCATCCACGTCGGTGACGTTGCGGGCGTAGACGAGGCTGTCCGCGCCGTAGACGTGGCGGAGGAGGCGCGCGAGGACGTCGAAGACCACGGCCGGCCGGGCATTGCCGATATGGGCGCGGTTGTAGACGGTGGGCCCGCAGACGTACATCGTCACGCGCTGCGGATCGGCGGGGGCGAAGATGCGCTTTTCGCGCGCCATCGTGTCGTGGAGGCGGATCACGGTCATGCTTCGTCGGCGGCCGGCGCGGGCTCGGCGGCTTCGTTCGTCTCCGGCTCTTCGGCGGGCTGGCCGCGGCGCCATTCGACGAAATCGACGATGGCCCGTCCGCTCGCGTAGAGCAGAGGATAAGTGCGCGAATCCGCCATCCAGTCCGGCCGCTTGGCGGTGCGGCCGTTGATCGTGTCGTAGACGAGGTTGGCGGCGAGATAGAGCAGGGTGGCGCCGATCAGGCCCTTGAGGGCGCCGAAGCCGGCGCCGAGCACGCGGTCGATGGGGCCGATGACGGAGCGTTTGGTGGCGCCGCCGATCTGGCGGGCGATCAGCTTGCCGGCGAGGAAGACGATCCCGAACACCAGAGCGAAAGCGAGGACGGCGGCGCCCGAGCGGGTGCCGACCATCGGCTCGACGAGGCCGGTGGCGGGGGTGTGGAAGAATTTCAGCGCGACGATCGCCGCCACCCAGGCGCCGAGCGCCAGCACTTCGCCCACGAAGCCGCGCCACGCACCGAGCACGAGCCCGCCGCCGACGAGGAGCAGAACGATGATGTCGAGCGCGGTCATGGGGGGTGGGTTAGAGGAGGAATCCCCCTCCCTGCAAGGGAGGGGATAGGGGTGGGTCCGCCGCAGGCGGCCGGTCGTCGTGGCGGAGGATCGCTGCGCTGCTGAACCTCGCTTCGCTCGACCCACCCCCGGCCCCTCCCTTCCAGGGAGGGGAGTCACCGTCCGAGCAGGTGGTCGACGAGGTCGCGGAGGGTCTTGAAGCCGGTGAGTGCGAGGCCGCCTTTCTCGCCCTTGAGCGAGGCCGGGACGAGCGCGCGTTCGAAGCCGAGCTTGGCCGATTCCTTGAGCCGGAGGCCGCCATGGGCGACGGGGCGGAGCTCGCCGGACAAGGCGACTTCGCCGAAGGCGACGGCGTCGGACGGGACCGGGCGTTCGGAGAGGGCCGAGACCAGGGCCGCGGCGACGGCGAGGTCGGCGGCGGGATCGGAGAGGCGGTAGCCGCCGGCGACGTTGAGATAGACCTCCGCGGTCGAGAAGCTGAGGCCGCAGCGCGCTTCCAGCACGGCGAGGATCATCGCCAGCCGCCCCGAATCCCAGCCCACCACCGCGCGGCGCGGGGTGGCGCCGCTGGCGAGGCGAACGGTCAGCGCCTGGATCTCGACGAGGACGGGCCGTGTCCCCTCGAGCGCCGGGAACACCACCGCGCCCGACACCGCTTCGCCGCGGTCGGTGAGGAACAGGGCCGAGGGGTTCCCCACTTCCTCCAGCCCGGCCTCCGCCATCGCGAAGACGCCGATCTCGTCGGTGCCGCCGAAGCGGTTCTTGGAGGCCCGCAGGATCCGGTACTGGTGCGAGCGCTCGCCCTCGAAGGAGAGGACCGTGTCGACCATATGCTCGAGCACGCGCGGCCCGGCGATCGCGCCGTCCTTCGTGACGTGGCCGACGAGGACGAGGGCGCAGCCGCTTTCCTTGGCGTAGCGGATCAGTTCGCCCGCCGAGGCGCGGACCTGGCTGACCGTGCCGGGCGCGCCCTCGATCAGGTCCGAATGCATGGTCTGGATCGAATCGATGACGAGGAGGGCCGGCGGCGCCCCCTCGCCCAGCGTGGTGAGGATATCGCGCACCGAGGTGGCGGCGGCGAGGCGCACCGGCGCGCCGGCGAGGCCGAGGCGGCGCGCGCGCAGCCGCACCTGGTCGGTCGCCTCCTCGCCGGAAATATAGGCGACGAGCCGGCCGTCATTCGCGATCCTCGCCGCGGCCTGGAGCAGAAGGGTCGACTTGCCGATGCCGGGATCGCCGCCGATCAGGGTTGCCGAGCCGGCGACGAGGCCGCCGCCCACCGCCCGGTCGAACTCGCGTATCCCGGTCGACATGCGGGGCGGCAGCGGGATTTCGGTGTCGAGATCGACCAGCTCGAACGCGCGCCCGCCGCCGCGCAGATTGTGGCGCGCGGAGAAGGGCGTGACGACGGCGGCCGCATCCTCGACCAGCGTGTTCCATTCGCTGCAATCGGGGCACTGGCCCTGCCAGCGGCTCTGCACCGATCCGCAGGCCTGGCAGACGTAGCGCTTCCTTGGTTTTGCCATGGGGCGAGAGTTAGCGCGGGAAGTCGGGTCCGTCATGCTGAACTTGGTTCAGCATCCAGGCCTCCACCGCAGCAACGGGCGACCAGCTGGACCCTGAAACAAGTTCAGGGTGACGGAAAAAGGGCGTTTGCCGGAACAGCTTTCGGCCAGCCGCATTCAACAGGAAATTCGTACCAGGAGAGTGAGCGTGTTCATCCAGATCAACACCGACAACCAGATCCCCGCCGACAGCGAGCGCGACGCCCGGATCGAGGAGCAGGTCCGCCAGCGGCTTGCGCGCTTCGAGAGCCGCCTCACCCATTTCGAGGCCCACGTCTCCGACGTGAACGGCCCGCGCGGCGGCAATGCGGACCTGCGCTGCTCGGTCGAGGCGCGGGCGAACGGCCTCGATCCGGTCGCGGCGCACGACAATGCCGGCGACGTCGAGCGCGCCGTGCTGGGGGCGACCAAGAAAGTGGTGGCGGTGCTCGACCGCCAGCTCGGCAAGCTGACGGACCGCAAGGGCCACTGACCATCCGCCCCGTTGCGCAGACGCGGACGCCCCGGCAAGAGGGGCCGCGATGATCCGCGTCGCCAGCTACAATATGCGCAAGGCCATCGGCACCGACCGGCGGCGGCGGCCCGAGCGCACCATCGACGTGCTGAACGAGCTGGATGCCGACGTCATCGCGCTGCAGGAGGCGGACCGGCGCTTCGGGGCGCGGACGAGCGCCATCCCGCTCGACATGCTCGCCGCCCACAGCGACTACAAGCCGGTGCCGTTCGAGGGGCGCGAGGGCAGCATCGGCTGGCACGGCAATGCGCTGCTGGTGAGGAAGACCGTGGAGGTGGTTGACCGCTGCCTCGTCCACCTCCCCTCGCTGGAGCCGCGCGGCGCGGTGATGGCCGACATCCGGCTGAACGGCGCGGCGTTGCGCGTCATCGGCATGCATCTCGACCTCTCTGGCCTGTGGCGGCGGCGGCAGGCGCAGGCCGTGCTCGCCCATGTCGCGGCGCGGCACGAGACGATGCCGGCGGTGCTGATGGGGGATCTGAACGAGTGGAGCCGGCGCGGCGGCTGCCTGCGCGATTTCGGGGCGGCGCTCAGCTTCGCCGAATGCGGCAAGAGCTTCCACGCGCGCCGCCCGGTCGCGCAGCTCGACCGGATCATGGTGACGGCGAGCCTCGCCATCGAGGAGTGCGGCGTCCACCTCAGCGCCGCGTCGCGCCGGGCGTCGGACCATCTGCCGGTCTGGGCGCGGCTGAAGGCCGCCTAGCGCCTTCCGGAGCCGGCGCCCTGGTCGATGCTGGCGTTGGCGTCTTCCTCGGGCTCGGGCTCGGCGAGGCCGTCAATCTCCAGCCAGTCCTGCGCGGGCAGGCCGTAGAGCATGTCCATCACCTCATATTCGAGGCCGCCGGGCTTGCTGGTCGAGCTGTTCCACATCGCGACCACGCCGGTCTTCTTCGCCGGATCGAACAGGATGAGCGAGCGATAGCCGCGCAGGCCGCCACGATGGCCGACGATCTCGTGGCCGGCATAATCGTAGATCCGCCAGCCGAGCCCGTAGGCGGCGCTGTTGACCCGCTCGCGCACCTTGCGCTTGCGGCCGAGCTCGCCGGGGGTGGCGGCGCGCGGCGCCTGGACCAGCTCCAGCACTTCGCGCGGCAGGACGGCCGGCTCCAGCCCCATCTGCGCCTGCAGCCAGATGGCGAGATCCTTGATCGAGCTGTTGACGCCGCCCGCCGCGGCGACGCGGTAATAAGGCTCGGTGACCTCGACCGGCCGCGCGTTTTTGCCGCCGACATGCGGCCGCGCCCAGCTCGGCGCGGCGTAGAGCGCCTCGCGGGTCATGCTCGCCGAATGCATGCCGAGCGGCGCGAACAGGCGCTCGCGTACAGCTTGCGGGTAGGGCTTGCCGGTGACCTTCTCGACGATCTCGGCCGCCGCGTCATAGGCGACGTTCTGGTAGGCGTGGCACTGGCCGGGCGGGCAGATCGAATTGAGCGTGGCGAGCTGGCCGCGCAGCAAAGCGGGCTCGATGCCGTCCTCCAGCTTGGAATCGTAGGCGTGGCCGAACAGGCCGAGGCGGTGGGTGAGGACGTCGGAGACGGTCGCCTTGTGCTCGGCGCCGCCGGGCAGGCGCAGGGTCTGCGAATATCTGGAGACGGGCTCGTAGAGCGACAGCTTGCCCTCGTGGGCGAGCAGGGCGACCATGTCGCCGGCGACCCCCTTCGACACCGAGGCCCAGCGGAAGACGGTGTTGATGTCGACCGCCTCGCCGCTTCCCGCGACGGTCTCGCCATAGCCCTTGAGGAAGCGGATCTCGCCGTCCTCGACGATGCCGACGGCGAGGCCGACCACATTGCCCTGCGCCATCAGCTTCTGAAGGCGGGCGTCGATCCGGGCATAGTCGATGACGCTGTCGGGATCGCGCTGGCGCTCCTCGATGGTCGCGGCGTCCTCGTCGGAGATGCCGACCTTGGCGTCGCCCTCCGCGCCGCCACCGGCGCCGACGGTGCGGACCGAGACGTGGGTCGCGGCCCAGACGATGGTTCCGAGGAGAAGAAGCCCGGCGAGCGCCAGAAAAACAATGCGTCTCGTCACCGGCACCCTAACGCTTCACCCCTGGAAAACGGGCCGGCACCCTCGCGCCGGCCCGTTTTCGCATTCGAACCTACCAGATCCTGATACGCTCTTCGGGCGAAAGGTAAAGCTTGCCGTCCTTGACGTCGAACGCCTTGTACCAGGGATCGAAATTCCTGACCGTCGTCGGGCGGAAATGGCCCGGCGAGTGGCTGTCGACGGTGAGCAGCTGGCCGAGCAACGCGTCGCGATACTTGGTCCGCCAGATCTGCCCGAAGCCGAGGAAGAAGCGCTGCTCGCCGGTCAGCCCGTCGACCACCGGCGCCGGCTTGCCGCCGAGCGACATCAGATAGGCGTCGTAGGCGATGGCGAGGCCGGCGAGATCGGCGATGTTCTCGCCGAGGGTCAGCTCGCCGTTGATCTTCTTGCCCGGCAGCGGCTCGTAGGCGGCATATTGGGCGACGAGCTGGTCGGTCAGCTTCTTGAACGCCGCCGCGTCCGCCTCGGTCCACCAGTCGGTCAGGTTGCCGTTCGGATCGAACTTGCGGCCCTGGTCGTCGAAATGGTGGCTGATCTCGTGGCCGATGACGGCGCCGATGCCGCCGTAATTGACCGCGTCGTCGGCATTGGGATCGAAGAAGGGCGGCTGCAGGATCGCGGCCGGGAAGACGATCTCGTTCATCAGCGGGTTGGCGTAGGCGTTCACCGTCTGGGGCGACATGAACCATTCGTCGCGGTCGATCGGCTTGCCGAGCTTGGCGACGTTGCGCTTATACTCGAACTGCGAGGCGCGCATCGCATTGCCGAGCGCGTCGCCCGCCTTGATGTCGAGCGCCGAATAATCGCGCCATTTGTCGGGATAGCCGATCTTCGGGCGGAAGGCGGCGAGCTTGACCCGCGCCTTGGCCTTGGTCTCCGGCGTCATCCACGACAGGTTCTGGAGGCGGACGTCCATCGCCTTGATCAGGTTCTTCACCAGCTCGTCGGCCTTGGCCTTCGATTCCGGCGGGAAATATTTGGCGACGTAGAGCTCGCCGACCGCATCGCCCATCGTGCCGCCGATCAGGTCGCCGGCGCGCTTCCAGCGCTCCTTGAGCTGCGGGGTGCCGGCCAGCGCCTTGCCGTTGAAGGCGAAGCTTTCCTCGACGAAGGCCTTGGGCAGCATCGGCGCCGCGGAGGCGAGGGTGCGGAAGGTGAGATAGTCCTTCCACGCCTGGATCGGCTCGGACGAGACCAGCTTCGCCGCGCCCTTGAGCGCGCTCGGATGGGCGACGATCACCTGGTCCTGCCCGGCAAGGCCGGCGGCGGTGAGATAGGCGTTCCAGTCGAAGCCCGGAATCTGCGCAGAAAGCTCGGCCGGCTTCACCGGATTGTAGAGCTTCTCGATCTGGCGCTGCTCGACGCGGGTCCAGTGGCTCTCGGCGATCTTGCGCTCGAGTTCGTAGATGCCCTCGGCCTTCGCCTGGGCGTCGGCGATGCCGGCGAGGCTCAGCATCTTGGCGATATGCGCCTTGTACTGGCCGCGGAGCGCGACGAATTTCTCGTTCGTGTCGTCGAGATAATAATCGCGGTCGGGAAGGCCGAGGCCGCCCTGGCCGACATAGACGGCGTAGCGGCTGTTGTCCTTGAGGTCCTGGTCGACCATGCCGCCCACCGGCGCGGAGATGCCGTACTGGCCGAACTCGCCGAAGGTGCGGGCGAGGTCCGACGGAGTGCGGATCGCGTCGATCTTCGCGAACAGCGGCTGGAGCGGCGCGGTGCCCTTCGCCTCGATCGCGGCCTCGTCCATGAAGCTGGCGTAGAAGTCGCCGACCTTGCGCTGATTGGTGCCGGCCGCGGCATTGGCCCTGGCGGCCTCCTCGATGATCGCGCGGGTACGCTGGTCGGACAGGTCGACGAGGACGCCGAAGCCGCCCCAGCTGGCGCGGTCGGCCGGGATCTCGGTGGTCGCGGCCCACTTGCCGTTGACATAGTCGAAGAAGCTGTCGCCCGGATTCACGGACCGATCCATGCCGGCGGCGTCGAAGCCCCAGCTGCCGTAATGCGGCTTGCCGGCCTTGGCGGCGGCGGCCTGGGTCGCGGCGGCATCGGCCGAAAGCGCCGGCGCGGCGGCGGCGGCGATCGCGAGAGCCGCAACGCCGGACATAACTATGTTCTTGATCATGCTGATAAATCCCCACCCCTGGAGTTGGATGTGCGCACCTACCGCGTACGCAGGTCGTTGCAAAGGCCGCGAAGCGGCCCTGCCGTCAAATTAGCAATGTGGGGAAAGCCGCCAAGCGGCCATTGCCGCCCAGCCGATAAGGATCAGCCTATCGCGCGCAGCAATTCGATCTTCACCCGCGCCTTGCCCGCCCGGACCATGTTGATCTTGTGCGCGGCGGCGAGCGAGAGGTCGAGGATCCGGGCCTTGGCGAACGGGCCGCGGTCGTTGACGCGGACGACGACGCTCTTGCCGTTCCGGGTATTGGTGACGCGCAGCTTGCTGCCCATCGGCAGGCTGCGGTGGGCGGCGGTCAGCGCCTGCGGGTTGAAGCGCTCGCCGCTGGCGGTGCGGTTGCCGGCCAGCTCGTTGCCGTAATAGCTCGCCTCGCCGATGCCGACGACTTCGCCGGCGGGCTCCGCCGCGGCCTCCGGCTCCGTCTCGACGACCGGCGCGGCGGCGGGCGCTTCGTCGGGAAGCGCGGCGACGGCGGTCTTGAGATCGAGAAGGTCCGGGCTTTGCTCGACGCCGACGGCCTGCACGGGTGCGGTGAGGCCAAGAAGGGCCAAAGCCACAAGGGTGTGGGTCGCGCTCTTGCGCCGGGTTGCAGTCATGGTCGGGAAGCCCCTCAGCCTTCGATGGGCCGGGATGTAGGCGAGGCGCCGTGCGCGAGTCCCCATCGTTACGGCGGCGCGACGGATTCGCGCGGTGAATCGAGGATCGTTCCATTCGCCTCGACAACCTGGCGCAGCGCTGGCACGGTTCACCGGTGCGTGAGAAAGAATTACGGCTGGCCCTCATCTGCTATGGCGGCATCAGCCTCGCCGTCTACATGCACGGAATCACCAAGGAGGTATGGCGCCTCGCCCGCGCCAGCCGCGCCTTCCACGCCGGCGAGCCGTCCGAAGGCGGCAGCGAGGGCGTCTATCGCCGCCTCCTCGAGACGATGGCGCGGGAGACCGGCGTCGAGCTGCGCGTCCTCATCGACATCCTCGCCGGCGCGAGCGCGGGCGGGATCAACGCCATCTTCCTCGCCGAGGCGATCTCCACCGGCCATTCGCTCGATCCGCTGACGGACTTGTGGCTGGAGACGGCTGACGTCGACCACCTGCTCGATCCCGAGGTCAGCACCGTCTCGCGTTTCGCCAAGGCGGCCGCGGTGCCGTTCGCCTGGATGCTGTCGGCGAAGCGCGGCGGCAATGTGGAGCAGACGGTGGAGCCCGACCACCGGCAGGAGATCCGCGCCAAGCTCGCCAATTTCGTGCGCGCCCGCTGGTTCGCGCCGCCGTTCAGCGGCCCCGGCTTCACCCAATTGCTGCTCAACGCGCTCGACGCCATGGCGAAGGGCCCCGCCGGGCCCCCTCTCCTCCCCGACTATCAGCCGCTCGACCTGTTCGTCACCGTCACCGACTTCAACGGCTATCCCGAGCGACTGCGGCTCAATTCGCCGCCCGAGGTGAGCGAGCGCGAGCACCGCCTTACCCTCTCCTTCCGCGACGAAGGCGGACCCGGGCGCCGCCTCGCCGCCGCGCCCGAGCTCGCCTTCGCCGCCCGCGCCACGGCGAGCTTCCCCGGCGCCTTCCCGCCGTTCCGGGTCGGCGAGCTGGACGCCGTGCTGGAGACGCGCGGCGAGCCATGGCCGGGGCGCGACGACTTCCTCGCCCGCGCGCTGCCGCGCCACGCCGCGATCGGCGAGACCGAGGCGGCGGTGCTGATCGACGGCTCGGTGCTCGCCAACGCCCCGTTCCGCCCGGCGATCGACGCGCTGCGCAAGCGCCCGGCGCGGCGCGAGGTCGACCGGCGCTTCGTCTATATCGACCCGAAGCCGGGCCTGCCCTCGGTGCGGCTGACGGGAAGCGGCGAGGCCGAGCCGCCGGGCTTCTTCGCCACCATCTTCGGCGCCCTGTCCGACATTCCGCGCGAACAGCCGATCCGCGACAACCTGGAGGCGATCGACGGCCGCTCCGCCCGCATCCGTCGGATGCGCCGCATCGTCGATGCGATGCGCCCCGAAGTGGAAGCGGCGATCGAGCGGGCGTTCGGATCGACCCTGCTGCTGCTCCGCCCGACGCCCAAGCGCCTCGCCGGCTGGCGCTCGCGGGCGCAGACGGTGGCGGCGCGAGAGGCGGGTTTCGCTTATGCCGCCTATGGTCATTTGAAGCTCGCCGCCGTCACCGAGGACATCGCCGAGATGCTGTCCGCCCTGCGCGGCGACACGGGCCGGGCAGACCGCGAGCGGGTGCGCCGGGCCGTATGGGGCGTGGTCCGCGCCCGCGGCCTTGTCGACGACGAC
>JBKBVA010000066.1:0-10633 GCA_046289665.1 Allosphingosinicella sp. | reverse complement strand
GGTAGAAAGCGCAGGCGCTCGGGGGTTGCCGCGCGATCCTCCGGGCACAACGCCCGCTACCCCTCCACCAGCTTCGCTGGTCCCCCTCCCCATCTGGCGATGGGGAGGCAGTGGTCGCGCCGCTCCCCCGAAGCGCCGTGCCCTCTCTGCCTCCCCGCGAGCGGCAGCTCGGGGGGACGGAGAGGCAAGTGGTTACGCCGCTCCGGCGAAGCGCCAGCGCAGGGTTTCGCCGGCGTGGAAGGGGACCACCGCGGTGCCGTCGGCGGGGCAGGAGGGCGGGACCTCGATATCCGCTTTCTCCAGCACCACGCGCGCCTCGTTGAGCGGCAGGCCGTAGAAAAGCGGGCCATTCTCCGCGGCGAACGCCTCGAAGCGATCGAGCGCGCCTTCCTCCTCGAACACGGCGGCGTAGCTTTCGAGCGCGAAGGGCGCGTTGAAGATGCCCGCGCAGCCGCAGCTCGCTTCCTTGCGCTCGACCGCATGGGGCGCACTGTCGGTGCCGAGGAAGAATTTGGGCGAGCCCGACGTCGCCGCCTTGCGCACCGCCAGACGGTGCGCCTCGCGCTTGGCGACGGGCAGGCAGTAAGCGTGGGGCTGCAGCCCGCCGGCGAACAGGGCGTTGCGGTTGATGTGGAGGTGCTGCGGCGTCACCGTCGCGGCGACGTTGGGCCCGCCCGCCAGCACGAAATCGGCCGCCTCGGCGGTGGTGATATGCTCGAACACCGTCTTGAGCGCGGGGAAATCGCGGAGCAGCGGCACGAACACGCGGTCGATGAACACCCGTTCGCGGTCGAAGATGTCGACCGCCGGGTCGGTGACCTCGCCGTGGATCAGCAGCGGCATGCCGATCCGCTGCATCGTCTCGAGCGCGGCGCGGATGTTGGCGATGGCGGTCACGCCGCGCGCCGAATTGGTGGTGGCGTTGGCGGGATAGAGCTTCGCCGCCACCCACACCTTCTCCTCGAAGCCGCGGGCCAGCTCGGCCGGGTCGGCCTCGTCGGTGAGGTAGCAGGTCATGAGCGGCGTGAAGCCGCCGCCCGGCACCGCCGCGAGGATGCGCTCCCGATAGGCCGCGGCCGCCGCGACGCTCGTCACCGGCGGGTCGAGGTTGGGCATGACGATGGCGCGGGCGAACTGGCGCGCCGTGTAGGGCGCCACCGCCGCCAGCATTGCGCCGTCGCGCAGGTGGACGTGCCAGTCGTCAGGGCGGCGGAGGGTGAGGCGCGTCGTCATTCTCGTCCCGGCTTGGGTTTCGGCAGCGCCGTCCCTATCAAGGGTCCATGCCCGCGACCACCCTTCAAGACCGCGCCGTCCTTCGCCTCACCGGCGAGGACGTGCGCGGATTCCTCCAGGGGCTGGTGACGAACGACGTCGCCGCCCTCGCGCCGGACCGGCCGGTCTGGGCCGGCCTGCTGACCCCGCAGGGCAAGGCGCTGTTCGATTTCATCCTGTGGGCGGACGGGGAAGACGTGCTCGTCGATTGCGAGGCGGAGGCGGCGGACGACCTCGCCCGGCGCCTGACGCTCTACAAGCTCCGGCGCAGGATCGCGATCGCGCGGGACGAAAGCCTCGCCGTCCACTGGGCGAGCGGCGGCGGGGAGGGTGTGCCGGACCCGCGCCTCCCCGAGCTCGGCCGCCGCTGGCTGGCCCCGCCCGGCGAGCCGGCCGCCGGCTGGCGCGCGAAGCGGCTGTCGCTGGGCGTCACCGAGGGGCGGGACGAGCTCGGCTCCGACAAGATTCTCTGGCTCGAATGCAATGCCGCCGAGCTGAACGGCGTCAGCTTCACCAAGGGGTGCTACGTCGGCCAGGAGAATACGGCGCGGATGCACCACCGCTCGAAGGTCAACCGCCGGCTCGTCGCGGTGCCTGCGGAGGAGGCCGGGCCGCGCACGCGGATCCACTATCCCGATCTCGGCGTCGCGGTCGACCATCGCCGCATCGACGACCTCGATGGCGCGATCGTTCCCGAATGGCTGGAGCGGGCGCTCGCGGCGGACGGGGGAGAGGGCTGAGGCGGCGATGCCTTCGACCGTCATCCAGTCCTTCGACTACCGGCCGGATGCGCGCGAGCTCTACGTCACCTTCACCACCGGCCGCCGCTACGTCTTCCACGACGTGCCCCCCGAAGCGGCCGAGGCCTTCCGCGCCGCGCGCATCAAGGGCCGCCACTTCAACGCCCGCATCCGCGGCCGCTACGCCTTCACCGAAGCGCCGGAGGATTAACCCTGCGCCGGCGGCGCGTCGGGCACCCGGCATTCGGGCAGGCCGAGCTGCTGCGCCTGGCCGCACTGGCGCACCTGGATGTCGCCATTGGGGGCGATGAACACGGCAAAGCCGCCCGTGTCGGAGCAGCGCGCCGTCCACATCGCCATGTTCCTGTATTCCTGCTGGTAGACGGCGGCGTCGACCCGCTTGCACCTCTGGCCGCTGTCGCGGATCGCGCGGTACAGGCCGAGGTTGCGCATCGGCTCGCTCAGCGCCTTGAGCTGGTCGGAGCCCGGATTGGCCGCCTTCATCTTCGTCACCTGGCGCTCGGGCGCCTTCTGCTCGCCCTCGCCGCAGCCCGCCAGTGTCAGCGCGGCCAGGGCAAGAGCGCCCGCAAATCCGCCAGCAATCCCTCTTCTCATCATTGCCTCCTTTGCCCGGTGAACGCCCGGCGGCCCGGGCGTTTCCCGCCTGCGTTCCTAGCGCGCGATCGCGGCGGCGTGCACCTGGTTGTCGGGGAAGCCGAGCCGCTCGACGCCGGCGCGCTTCACCGCGGCGAGGATGCGGTCGAAGGTCTCGTAGCGCGCCTCGGCGTCCGCGCGCAGGTGCAGCACCGCGTCCGGACCCGCCGCGCGCACCGTCTCGAGCCGGGCGGGCAAGGCGGCTTCGGCGACCGGCGCGCCGTCCCAGAACAGCCGCCCGCCTGCGTCGATGTCCAGCCGGTGGACGGTCGGCTCCGCCTGCACCGCCGGCGGCGGGCCGACGGGGAGGTCGAGCTTCACCGCGTGGTTGGCGATCGGGATGGTGACGATGAACATGATGAGCAGGACGAGCATGACGTCGATCAGCGGCGTGGTGTTCAATTCGCTGATCGGCCGGTCGTCGGGAACGCCGGCGGCGAGGGTCGCGAAGGCGGGGCGGCGGCGTTGCATGGCGGCTCTCCTGCTATGGTATGTAACAACATAACCTGCGCAGCAGCGGCAGGCAAGTTCCGGGCGACTTCGTCCTGCGACGACGCGGGCGGGGACGCTGCGCGGCCCGGAGCCGGCACGCTCGGCACGGAAGCGCGCGAGGGTGGAAGGTGGGCACGGGGTGTGCCAGACTGCCCCGCGGCAGGCGGCGGAGCGGGGTAGGGCATGCGCGGATCCACGGGGGCGTTCCTGATCGTGCTCGCGGCCCTGTGTCTGCCGGGCTGGCGCTGCGATCCCTTTCTTCCTGCCGACACCAAGGATCGCATTTCGGCGGAGGCGCTCGCGCGCAAGGTTGCGGCGCCGATGGCCACGGTCGAGGAGAAGGGCCTGGCGGCGGGGCAGGCGGAGTTCGAACGGCTGCACCGGGCGACGCTTACGCGCTTCGGGCCGGACAGCGTCGAAGCCGCCGACCTGCTGATGGCGTTCGGCCTCGGCCTCCACGAGAAGTGGACCTTCACCGAGGACAGGCGGTTTCTCGCGGCGGCGCACGGCTATGTGCGGGCGTCGGTTCCGGCCTATCGGAGGGCCTTCGGCAGCGACCATCAAGAGGTTGCACTGGCGCTCAACAGCTTCGCGGACCTCGATCTGGTGCTGCACGAGCGACGGCCGACGCCCGAGTCCCTCGCTGCCTTGCGCGAGACGCTGGAGATCAGGCGGCGCGCCCTCGGCCCGCGCCATCCGGAGACAAAGGCCGTCCGGACGCAGCTGGCGGCGCTTTCCTGGCAGCGCCGTGCGCGGCAAGGCGCACGTGCAGCCGCTGAAGTCGATGCAGCGCTCGATTACGAACCTGACTGTCTGGTCCTGGACGAAGCGGCCGGCGACGCCGATGAACCCGGGAAGCCGCGTCCCGGCGGCTGCGGCGAGGAGGCGGGGCGGTGAAGCGCGCGCCCGGTCGCCGCGCGCACACGGCCGCCTGATCGGGCGCTCATCCCGCCGACCCGGTGAGAGCGGGGGAGGGCGGAGCCGCCGTCAGTCGCCCGTATAGATGTGCCAGCCCATCTGGTCCGGCGTCGCCTCGGCGTTCCCCGGGGCGGCGCGGCGGAGCGAGACGCTGCCGGTGCTGCCGAATTGTTGGCCGCCGCGCATCCGGCCGGTGATCATCACCGGCACCTCGACGTGGAACCAGCCGCCGGAGCGGACGGGGCGGCTCGGCTCGCCGACGACGGCGCGATATTGCTCATAGGCGTCGAAATTGGCGCTGAAGCGGTCGAGCCCAGCCTTCTCGCCGCTGCGCATGCCCCAGGCGGCGACATAGTCGCCCGCCCCGATCAGCGCGTAATAACGCTTCAGCACGGCGGCCGCGTCCGCGCCGCGCGGCGGCGCTTCGGACGGCGTTTCGGGGGCGACCGGCGGCGGGGCGAGCTCGGGCGCCGGCCGCTTCACCGTTTCGGGCTCCGGCACGCGGGGGGGCGGGTCCTCGCCGCAGGCGGCGAGGGCGAAGAGCGGGAAGGGGAGGAGGGCCGGCAGGCGGTGCATGGCCCGGCCCCTTAGCCCTTTCGCCGGCCTCTGTCCTCCCCTTGCGGGACGATCAGGCGCTCAGCCGCGTCTGGTTGCCGTGGACGAGGTCGGTGGCGCGCTCGTAGCTCATCGGCTTGCCGAACAGATAGCCCTGGATCTGGTGGCAGCCGAGGTCGCGCATCCGGGTGAAGTCCTCCGCCGTCTCGACGCCTTCGGCCGTCACCGTCATCCGGAAGCTCTTGGCGAGCTGGACGATCGACTGAATGATCGCCACCGTCTCGCGGTTGTGCGCGGCCTCGCGGACGAAGCTGCCGTCGATCTTCAACTTGTGGAAAACGGCCTTGTTCAGATAGCCGAGCGAGGAATAGCCGGTGCCGAAATCGTCGAGCGCGATGCCGACGCCCAAGGACCGCAGCCGCTTCAGCACGTCGAGCGAGCCGCGCGAATCGCCGAGGAACACCGATTCGGTCACTTCCAGCTCGATCCGGTTGGCCTTCACCTTGTGCCGGGCGATCGCCTCGGCGACCGTATTGGGAAGCGCCGGCAGGATGAGCTGCTTGGCCGAGACGTTGAGGGCCACGCTGATATAGTCCGGCCAGACCGAGGCGGCGCGGCAGACCTCGTCGATCACCCAGTCGCCGAGCTGCATGATCAGGCCGGTTTCCTCGGCGAGCGGGATGAACTCGACCGGCGAGACCATGCCGCGGCTCGGATGGTGCCAGCGGATCAGCGCCTCGAAGCCCATCAGGCTCTGGTCGGCGGCGTTGATCAGCGGCTGGTAGTCGAGCCGGAACTGCTTGAGCTGGAGCGCCTGGCGCAGGTCCTGCTCGAGCCGCAGCCGGTCCTCGGCCTCGTTCTGCATGTCGGCCGAGAAATAGCAGCAGGTGCCGCGGCCCTGGGCCTTGGCCTGGTAGAGGGCGAGGTCCGCCTTCTGGATCAGATCGTCGACGCTCTGGCCGTCGATCGGGCCGTAGGCGCAGCCGATCGAGACGCCGATGCGGATCTCGGCCTTGTCGATATGATAGGGCTCGGCGACCGCCTCGATGATGCGGCGGGCGAGGTCCTCGACCTTCTTGCGGCTCTGGCCGTCGCGGATGACGATGGCGAATTCGTCGCCGCCCATCCGGCCGACATGGCCGATCTCGCCCACTTCGCGCACCAGGCGCTGCGAGACGTTCTTCAGCACCGCGTCGCCCTTGGGGTGGCCGAACGTGTCGTTGACCGGCTTGAAGCCGTCGAGATCGAGAAACATGATCGCGCAGGGCACGTTGCTCGCGGTGGCGCCGGAGAGGGCGTCGCCGAGCAGCTGGCGCACGCGCCCGCGATTGGGCAGGCCCGAGAGCACGTCCATGTTGGCGAGGTTGGTCAGCCGCTCCTGAGTGCGGCGCACCTCGGTAATGTCGGAGCCGACGCCGCGGAAGCCCTGGAACTGGCCGGCCATGTCGATGATCGGATCGCCCGCCAGGCTGATCCAGCGCGTGCCGCGCCGGGTCTTCAGCTCCATCTCGAGATTGGCGAAGGGCGCGCGGGCGAGGAGAGTGCGGCCCAGGGCGCTGTTGCCGCCGAGCGTCGCCGGGAGCGAATGGCCGATCAGCTGGCTCGCCGAGCGGCCGAGCAGCGAGGTCATGCGCGAGGAGATGTAGACCACCCGGTTCTCGGCATCGACCTGCCACAGCCAGCCGACGCCGCGATGCTCATATTCCTTGAGCAGCAGGCGCACCGACTCCGCCTGGGTGCGGACCCTGGCGATGGTGAGCAGCTGGTCGAACGTCCAGCGGGTGAGGCGCGACACGCCGAACACCGCCGCCGCGGCGATGCCGATGATGGCGAGGCCGACCCGCGGGTCGAGCTGGCCGCGCCCGAAATAATAAGCCGCGCACAGCGAGAGGGTGATGGTGGCGATCCAGGCGAAGGCCGCGGCGGGGACGGCGGCGAGCGCGATCGCCGCCATGATCATCGCGCCCATCGCGGCGCCGATCACGACCTGGACCTCGGGGGCCTGGGTGGCGAAGGCGTAAGCGGGCAGCGAGGCCCACAGAGCGGCGAGGCCGACCGGCTCGCCGATCGAGACGAGGAGCGAGCTGCGCTGGGCGGAGCGGCTGTCGGCGTCGGCGCCTTCGCGCACCGCGCGCCGGTAGCTCTGCCAATAGGCGCCGGCGACCAGCACCGCCCAGCCGCCGGTCACCGCCGGGTTGAGCGCGCCGAACAGCGTGGCGGCGACGAGCAGGGTCGCGCCGAATCCGGTGACGGCGAAGAAGGGGGCGAACAGCGCCCGCGTCTGCGCCTGGCCGTTGTGGAGATAGGCTTCCCGCAGCCGGTGGCTGCCGGCATCCGCGCCGACGCCCTCGTCGGCGAGCTCCGCCGGTTCGGCTTCCTGGGAATCGAGGTCCATCGGGACGGGCGCGTGATACATCTATGGTCCTGCCTGCTGGGGCTGGAGCCTTGGTAGCCGCAAGGTTTTGATGGAGTGTTAAGGCTGATGAAAATCGCCAACCTTTGCGGCGACTTCGCGGCCGCGCCGCGCCGGTTCAGGCCAGGGCGTAATAGGTGAGGGTGAGGCCGGAGACGCTCGCCGATTGCGGCCGGGTGGCGATGCCGGCCGCCTCGGCCGCGGCCCTGGCGGCCTCGGTGAGCAGGATCGCGCCGCGTCCGGCAATGTCCTCGCCGAGCTTGCTGGCGAGGTTCACCTCGTCGCCGTAGAGATCGTCCTCGTCGATGTTGAGGATGCGCCCCTGGCCGATGCCGATCGAGGCGTGGAGGCGGCGCTCCTCGGGGAGCAGCAGGTTCACCGAGTCGAGCCGCTCGACGATGTCGCGCGCCGCCGCCACCGCCTCGCGCGCGCCGGCGAACAGGCAGAACAGATTGTCGGCCTCGGCCTTGACGACGAGGCCGCCATGCCCGCGCACCACCGGCTCGGCGATGGTCTTCATCTGGTGGATCATCAGCAGGAAGGCGGTGATGCCGCGCCTTTGGGTGGTGCGCGAAAAGCCGCTCATGTCGAGCACCATCACCGCCCGGTCCTCGCCGAACTGGCGGTCGATCTCGCCGGCGATCTCGGCCTCGGCGTGGGGGCGCGCGATCATCTCGCCGAGCAGCCGGTCGAGCTCGGCGCGGCTGTTGCGGCGCAGCGGGGCGCTCATCGGCCGGTCCCTTCATATTTCCAGTTGCGCCGCTTGCCCTCGGCCAGCCACTCGGCCGCCTGCGCGGCCCGCTTCTCCCGCGTCTCCGGCCGCTTCGCCTCCGCGATCCATTCGTCATAGTCGCGCCGCGCGCCGGGCGGGAAGGCGTCGTACTGCGCCCGCGCGGCGGGGCTGGCGGCGAGCGCGGCCGCGAGTTCGGGCGGGGTGCCTGTTTCAGGCCGCGGCGCCCGCTTCGCCGGCCGCGTCGCGCCCGCGTCGACCAGCGCGACCGCCTTTTCGATCAGCGCCTGCAGCGCCGCCGGCGCCGGCAGGTCCGCCTCGCCGGTGAGGCGGCCGAAGCTCCCCATCCCCTCGGCCGGCTTGGCGCCCGTCACCTTCTCGCCCTGCCAGAAGCCGAACGCCGCATGCCGCTTGAACCCGGCCATGGTGGCGAGGATCGCGCCTTTGTAGAGGAAGGCCGGCATCGACCATTTCAGCGTCTCCTCGCAGTCCGGGCAGGCCGCGTGCACCGCCGCGCGCAGCCGTTCGAGGATCGGCCGCGCGAAATCCGCTTGGCGGTCGATATAGGCGTCGATGCGCGGGTCGAAGGACATGGCGCCTTCATCGCGCGGGGCGCAGGCGCGCGCAAGCATCCCCGCACCGGCCCGCCACCGCACTCCCGCGCCCCCGCCTCGACCACCTCATTTGAGGGGACGGTCACCGGCGGCTGGCCCAAGCGCCTGTCCCCGTTCCGTCGGGATCATCCCCCGAACCGCCGCGACGAACCGCTCCGCCGATCCGTCCTCATCTTCGATTCCGCGCAGCGTCACCGATCGCCGCGCCAGCGTGAACGCCACTTCCGGGACGAGGACCAGCTGGCGGGCGACGAGGCGGTAGCGCACGTCCTTCACCTCCGCCCAGGGGACCAGCCGCCGGCGCAACGTGCCGTGGAGCAGCAGCCCTTCCGGCCGCACCTCGGCGGCGATGCCGTCGGCCCAGCGCAGGCCCATCCGCGCGAATTCCCACACCATCCACAAAGCGAGGGCGAGCATCGGCAGGTTGACGCCCGCCACCGCGATCGGCGCGATCGCGCGGAACAGGCCGGCGAAGCGCCGCGGCTCGTCCATCGCCTCGATGTTGAGGCTGCCCCAGGCGAACAGCCCGGCACAGAGGACCGCGAGCGGCAGCATGCAGCCGATCTTGCCGTTCGCGAAGCGCAGCACCGGGGGTGCGCGGCCATCGTTCACCGGCGGCGCGGGCCGGGCTGCACCCGCCTCACCCCTCGGCATAGCTCTCCAGAAAGCCGCAGCGCTTGCAGCGCCAGGTGACGATCTCGATCGGCGTCGTGCCGCGCAGCTTGAGGCCCACCCAGATGCTCTTCTTCGGCGCGCCCTCCACCCACGTCTCGACCGCCGCGCCGCCATGCGTCTTGTCGACCACGAACCCTTCCACCATCGCCCCCTCGCACTTCGGACAATGCTTCGACCGCGCCATCGCCTGCTCCCCTTCAGTGTCGCCGGCCCCGATGTTGCGTAACGAGCCGCCCGGGCGCAAGCATGAGGTGCCGCCGGACGGCTCCGAAGCCGCCTTTCACCCGAAGCACCGAAGCCCCGAAGAGGCCTGCACCCTGCAAGGGGGCAGGGCGTCCATTCCGCGTCCGGTGATCTGAAGGAGCGACTTCGTCGCCCGAAGGGAGCTGTCGGACCAGCACCGCCCGCGCCACGGCCGCAGCGCCTTCGGTGCTTCGGTGCTTCGGGTGACAGGGCGTTCGACCCCCACATCCCTCGTCGAACTTGAACTTGCCTCGGTCCCTCCCAGCCGCGAAAAGGGCCAGGGGGCAGGGCGACATGCAGCAGCAAGACATCGAAGGGCTCGCGAAGACCGCGATCGATTGCGGCTTCCGCGTGCACGAGGACATCGGCCCCGGCCTTCTCGAAACCGCCTACGAAGCGTTCCTGGCAGCGTCGCTGACCGAACGTGGCCTGCGCGTGGAGGTGCAGCAGCCCGTGCCGGTGACCTATCGCGGCGTCACGATCCGCGAAGCGTTTCGTGCGGACATTCTCGTCGAGCGGGCGCTCGTCATCGAGGTGAAGTCCGTCGAGCGGCTCGCGCCGGTCCACGCCAAGCAGTTGCTCACATATCTCCGCCTGATGGACCTGCCGCTGGGCCTCCTGATGAACTTCGGCGCCGACCTGTTTCGCAACGGCCTGAAGCGCGTGATCAATGATCGCAGCGCTTTCGTAGGTCGGTTCCGCTCGCACCTCTGAGCCGGATTTCACCCGAAGCACCGAAGGCCCGAAGGGGCCGAAGCGGTTCAGGCGCTGCGCGTGACTTCGAGAGGTGGCGACGGTCACACAAAGGAGCGACTAAGTCGCTCGGAAAGGAGTTATCGTGAGGATCGGCCTTGTCGCTGCCGCAGCACCTTCGGGCTCTTCGGTGCTTCGGGTGAAACAACAGCCGCGCCGCCCGCACCGCCCTCAATAATGCAGCGCCCGCCCGTACGCGTCGAGCACGCTCTCGTGCATCATCTCGCTCAGCGTCGGATGGGGGAAGACGGTGTGCATCAAATCTTCCTCGGTGGTCTCGAGCTGGCGGGCGACGGCATAGCCCTGGATCAGCTCGGTCACTTCCGCCCCCACCATGTGGGCGCCGAGCAGCTCCCCCGTCTCCGCGTCGAACACCGTCTTCACGAAGCCTTCCGCCTCGCCCAATGCGATCGCCTTGCCGTTGCCGATGAAGGGGAATTTGCCGACCTTGACCTTGCGGCCCTCTTCCTTCGCTTTCGCTTCGGTGAGGCCGACGCTCGCCACCTGCGGGCGCGAGTACGTGCAGCCGGGGATGTTCCAGGTCTCGAACGGATGGGGCTTCTTCCCGGCGATC
>JBKBVA010000065.1:0-10650 GCA_046289665.1 Allosphingosinicella sp. | reverse complement strand
GACCCGTTCAGCTGCGGCGCGCTACGGGTGGGCGGCGACGCCGCCGCGCTCGCCGCGGCCGCCGCCGCGTCGGCGCCGGACGGGACGGTCTGCGTCACCGGCGATTTCGCCGCCGCGCTCGCCGCCGGGGGGGCGGCGGTGCGCGCGGAACTGGTCGGGGAGCTGGAGACGCGGGGCGGCGGCGCGCCGGTCGAGCTGTTCGCGCTGAAACCGCGCCTATAGGATCTCGGCCTCGAGCCGTTGCGGCGCGACGACGATGAGAGCGTCCGCCTCGCGCCGCAGGATGCCGCGCCGTTCGAGCGCGCTGACCGTGCGGGAGGCGGTTTCGCGGGTGGTGCCGACCCGCATGGCGAGCTCGGCGATCACCGGCACCGGGCGGATCGCCAGGGGATCGTTTTCCCGCGCCAGCCGGAGCAGCTCGGCGCAGACGCGGCCGGTCGCGGAGAGCGCGGCGCGCTCGTACATCCGCCACGCCGTCATCCTCAGCCGCTTGAGCAGGATGCGCGACAGAGCGAGGCCGATCGCGCCGTGACGCTCGGCAAGCTCGGCGAGCATCGCCGATTCGATCAGCAGCGAGCGCACGTCCTCGACCGCGACGACGTCGGCATCCTCGGCCGCCGGCTCCAGACCGGCGATCGCGCCGAACAGATCGCCTTTGCCATATTCGTGAAGGAGGATCACCTGGCCGTCGGCGCTGTAGACGAGGGCGTGGCACCTGCCGAGGACGATGAGGTACATCGCCGTCGTGCGGTCTCCCTGCCGCAGCAGATGCGCGCCCGAGGCGTAGAGCCGCACCCGCCCCGACCGCGCGATCTGCTCGGAAACGTCCGGCGGGCAGGCAAGCGCGGCGCGTATGGCATCGAGGTCACAGGCTTCGTACAGGGATTCCTCCGCGAGACAGGGGCTGACGGAGGAATAACGCGGGCGCGGCCACAAATATATGGCCGGAAGGCCGCGCCCGCGCGCCGACCTAAGCCGATTTCCCTGCCGCGGCCGGAAGGCGGACGTGGGCGCGGAGGCCCCGGCCCGGAAGCCGGCTCAGCCAGACGTCGCCGCCATGGGCGCGCGCGATGCCGCGGGCGAGCGCGAGGCCGAGGCCGACTCCGCCCGTTCCGGGGTCCCGCGCCGCATCGCCCCGCTCGAACGGCGTGAACACCCGCTCCAGCGAATCCTCGGCCAGGCCCGGGCCCTGATCGTCGATCAGCAGCAGCGCGTCGCCGCCGTCGCGGCGGACGCGGCAGCGCGCGCTTCCGGCATATTTGACGGCGTTCTCGATCAGGTTCGAGACCAGCCGGCGCAGGGCGATCGGGTCGGCGTCGACCTGGACGGGCACGGCGTCCGCAAGCGCGACGTCGGCCCCGGTCTCCGCCCAGTCGTCGACGGCGGACTGGACGAGGGCGGCGAGGTCCAGCCGCTGGCGCTCGATCCGCTCCTCGCCGCGCACGAAGGCGAGGACGCCGCCGATCATCGCGTCCATCCGCTCGATGTCCTGGACGATGCGGTCGCGCTGCTCGGGGGGCGCATATTCGGCGCGGAAGCGCAGGCGGGTGAGCGGCGTGCGCAGATCGTGGGCGATGGCGGCGAGCAGCTTGGTCCGCTCCTCGAGCGCGCCGCGGATCCGGCTCTGCATCTCCGCGAGCGCGTGCGCCGCCTTGCGCACCTCGCGCGGGCCGGCGATCGCGAAGGTCGCATCGGGATCGCCGCGCCCCGCGGCTTCGGCCGTGTCGGCGAAGGCGCGGATCGGCGCGACCAGCCGCCGCGTGAACAGCCAGGCGAGCGCCGCCAGGACGAGCGCGTTGGCGAGGAGCCAGATCAGCAGGAAGACGCTGATGCCGCCCCATTCGGCCGGGTCGCTCACCACGATCCAGCGCCCGTCGGCGCGCCGCGCGGCCACGGCGGCATCCTCGAAGGAGGTGGCCCCGCCCCGCTCGAAGGTATCGGTCGGAAGCTCGCTCTCCGGCAGGGTCGGCTGGTTGAGGCGCAGCAGCCACATCCCGCCCGGGAACGGCATTTGCTGCTCCACCCGGATGTCGGCCGGATCCACGCCGAGAATCCGGGCCACCGTCAGCCGGGTGCGCCGTTCGCGCCGGTCGTCCCGCTCCCAGCCCGGCGGCGGCGCGTCGACGATCTCGACCGACAGCGTGACCCGCTCGTCGTCTGGCGGCGGCGCGCCGCGCAGGGTGTTCGCCACCTCGTCGAGGGTGAAGGCGCTGTGGGGCACCGGCACGATGGCCACGGCGGCGAGCGTGGTCAGCTGGGCCGCCAGCGCCGTCGCCACCACCAGCGCCAGCGCCTGGAGGAAGAGGGGTGCCCGGCCGAGCCGGCTCATCGCAGCACCGGCCGGACGGAGAACATATAGCCTTCGCTGCGCACCGTGGCGATGAGATCGGCCCCGCCATGATCGGCGAGCTTCTTCCTGAGGCGGCTGACCTGCACGTCGATCGCCCGGTCGAACACGTCGGCGCTGGGCCCGCGCGCGAGGTCGAGCAGCTGATCGCGGCTGAGGACGCGCAGCGGCCGTTCGAGGAAGGCGCTGAGCAGCCGGAACTCGCCGGACGAGAGCGGGACGGCGACGCCGCCGGGCGCGGTGAGCTCGCGCCGCCGGGGATCGAACGACCAGTCGGCGAAGCGGTAGAGCGCGCCGCCGGGCGGCTCGGCGTCCTCATGCCGGCGCAGCACGGCGCGGACGCGGGCGAGCAGCTCGCGCGGGCTGCACGGCTTGGGAAGATAGTCGTCGGCGCCGATCTCGAGCCCGACCACCCGGTCGGTCTCCTCGCCGAGCGCGCTCAGCATGATCACCGGGATCCGGGCGGCCGAGAGGCGGCGGCAGATGCTGAGGCCGTCCTCGCCCGGCAGCATCAGGTCGAGCACGACCAAAGCCGGCCGCTCGTTTTCGATCCGCCGGTCCATCTCGGCGCCGCTGCCCGCCGCGGCGATGCGGAATCCGTGCTGCGCGAGGAAATCCCCGATCAGCTGCCGTATCTCCGGATCGTCGTCGACGAGCAGGACGAGATCCGCCTGCCCGCTGTCTGGCCTGTGCATCCCTGCCTTCTCCGCCGCGCCCGTTTCCCCAGTATTTCAGAACTGCAACAAAGCGAAACCGCGCGACATCCTGCGGCAACGCCTCCTTTGCAGACCGGCCTCATGCAGTGAGGGGAAACAATCGGTCATGCTCGAACTCCAGGACGTCAGCCATGTCTATGCCAACGGGACGCGCGCTCTCGATCGTGTAACCTTGTCGATTCCGCGGGGCATGTACGGGCTGCTCGGCCCGAACGGCGCGGGCAAGTCGACGCTGATGCGCACCGTGGCGACGCTCCAGACGCCGAGCGAGGGCGCCATCCGCTTCGGAGAGATCGACGTCATCGCCGCGCCGGAGAAGCTGCGGCGGACGCTCGGCTACCTGCCGCAGGATTTCGGCGTCTATCCGCGCGTCTCGGCCTACGAGATGCTCGATCATCTGGCGGTGCTGAAGGGCATCGCCTCGGCCGCCGACCGGCGGGCCACGGTCGAGACCCTGCTCCAGCAAACCAACCTCTGGCCGGTCCGCAGGAAGGCGCTCACCGCTTTCTCCGGCGGCATGCGGCAGCGCTTCGGCATCGCCCAGGCGCTGATCGGCAATCCGGAACTGATCATCGTCGACGAGCCGACCGCCGGCCTCGATCCGGAAGAGCGCAACCGCTTCCTCAACCTCCTCGCCGAAATCGGCGAGAATGTGGTGGTCATTCTTTCGACCCACATCGTCGAGGACGTCTCGGATCTGTGCCCCCGCATGGCCGTGATCGCCGAGGGGCGGATCCAGCTCGAAGGGGCGCCGGGCGACCTGATCCGCGCCACGCGGGGCCGGATCTGGATGAAGAGGATCGCGCGCGCAGACCTAGAGGCGTGCCGGGAGCGCCATGCGGTGATCTCCACCCGCCTCTTCGCCGGGCAGACGATCATCCACATCCTCTCCGACGCCGATCCGGGCGACGGCTTCACGCCCGCCGAGGGCGGCCTCGCCGACGTCTATTTTTCGACGCTGGCGCAATCGCGCCGCGCGGCCTGAAGGAGCGCCCCGCATGCTCGCCCGCGTCGCCGGTTTCGAGATCCGCTACCTCGTCAAAAACCCGCTGCTGTGGATGACGGCCGCGGCCGTCTTCCTGATGCCCTTCGCCTCGCTGGCGCTCGGCCTCGAGCTGGAGGAGGACGTCAAGGTCTTCAAGAACGCGCCCTATGAGGTGATCAGCAAATATACGATCATCTCCTGCCTGTTCATGTTCGCGACGACCGTCTTCGTCTCGAACGCCGTGCTGCGCGACGACGAGACCGAGTTCGGCCCGATCCTGCGCTCCACCGGCATCACCAGGTTCGACTATCTGTTCGGGCGCTTCCTCGGCGCGATGGCGGTGGTGGCGCTCTGCCTGTTCCTGGTGACGCCCGGCATCTGGCTCGGCGCGCTGATGCCGTGGGTCGATCCCGCGACGGTCGGCCCCAACCGGATCGGCGACCACCTCTACGCCTATTTCCTGATCGCGCTTCCCAACGTGCTCATCACCGGCGCGATCTTCTTCGCGCTCGCGACGCTCACCCGCTCGATGATGGCGACTTATCTCGGTCTCGTTCTCTTCCTCGGCCTCTATTTCACCCTTCTCAGCCTGCTCGGCGGCATTCCGGGCATCGGCCACGCCTTCGGCATGGCCGAACCCTTCGCGAACCGCGCCTTCGACGATGCGACGCGTTACTGGACGACGGCGGAGCGCAACGTCCTGCTCCCCGCCTTCTCCGGAACCCTTCTCTACAACCGCCTGCTGTGGGTCGGCATCTCCCTCCTGTTCCTCGGCCTCGCCTGGCTGGGCTTCGACTTTACCAGCCGGCGCGGCGGGCGGCGCCGGCGCAGGAAGCAGCGCATCGCCGACCTCGGCGCCGCCGGGGACCTGGCCGCCGCGCCTTCGCTCCGGCCCCTCCCGGGCGCGCAGCACGGCCCGAGGGCCGCCTGGGCGCTGCTGGCGGTGCGGACGCGGTTCGAGGCGAAGCAGGTGCTGAAGAGCCCCGCCTTCATCCTCCTGATGGCGTGGGCGACCTTTACGACCTTGTTCGTGCTGATCACCCAGCGCCACCCGGACGGACGGCCCGAGCATCCGCTCACGGTCTCGCTCATCCCCGAGCTGGAAGAGATCTTCTTCATCATGCCGCTGGTGATCGTCGTCATTTATGCGGGGGAACTGGTCTGGCGCGAGCGGGACCGCCGCATGCACGAGATCGTCGATGCGGCGCCGCACCCGAACTGGGCCTATGTCGTGCCCAAAATCGCCGCGATCGCGCTCGTGCTCGTCTCGATCTTCACCGCGGCCGCGCTCGCCGCCGTCCTGGTCCAGCTCTCGCTCGGCTTCACCCGCGTGGAGCTCGGCACCTACTTCCTGTGGTACGTGCTGCCGATGACGTGGGACGCGATGCTCGCCGCGGCGCTCGCCGTTCTGGTGCAGGCGCTCAGCCCGCACAAATATGTCGGCTGGGGCATCATGATCCTCTACGTGGCGGCCAATTATACCGGCTTCACGCCGCCCCATAACCTTCTCAACTACGGCGGCGTGCCGCCGGTCTTCTACAGCGACATGGACGGCGTCACCTCCTTATGGGAGGGGCCGTGGGTGTTCCGGCTTTACTGGGGCGCGCTCGCCATCCTGCTGCTGCTGGCCGCGCACCTCCTCTGGCGGCGGGGCACGGAGACCCGGCTCAAGCCGCGGTTGAAGCTGGCCGCCGCCCGCCTGACCGGCGCCCCCCGGATGATCGCCGGCGGCGCGCTCCTCACCTTCGCCGCCACCGGCGCCTATGCCTATTACAACACCAACGTCCTCAACCACTATGAGACGCCTTGGGCCGAGGAGGCCTATTGGGCGGAATATGAGCGGCGGTACATGCGGTATGACCGCCTGCCCCAGCCGTCGATCTCCCACGTGAAACTCGACGTGGCGCTCCATCCCGACGAGCGGCGGGCGACGGTGAACGGGGCCTATCTGCTGCGCAACCTCGAGGGCCAACCGATCCGGGACGTCCACCTGGTGCTGCGCGACCGGGACCTGAAGCTGCTCGCCGCTGCCGTCGCGGGCGGGCGCACGGTCCATGACGATCGGGAATACGGCTATCGCATCTTCCGCCTCGACAGGCCGATGGCGCCGGGCGAGACGCGCCTGCTGTCCTTCCGGACGCAGCGCTGGCACCGCGGCTTTCCCAACGGCGCGCCGAGCACGCGGATCGTCGACAACGGCACCTTCCTCAGCAACGACGAATTGCTGCCCGTCGTCGGCATGAACGGCGAGCCGAAGGTGATCAGCCCGGCGGCGCGGCGCGCGCACGGCCTGCCGCCGCTGCAGGGGCTGCCCAGGCTCGAAGACCTCTCGGCCACCGGAACGGCCTCGAACGAGAGGTCGTGGACGACGGCCGACATCACGGTGTCGACGACCGCCGATCAGACGCCGATCGCCCCCGGGAAGAAGGTCTCGGACGTGAGGAAGGACGGCCGGCGCATCGCCCGCTTCGTCTCGGACGTGCCGATCCGCAGCTCCTTCGCGGTCCAGTCGGCCCGCTACGCGGAACGGCACCGGCGATATGGGGACGTCGATCTCGCCGTCTACCACCACCCCGGCCATGCCTGGAACGTGGACCGGATGCTCGACACGCTCGCCGCTTCGCTCGCTTATTACGAAGCGAATTTCGGCCCCTATCAGTTCGATCAGGTGCGGGTGATCGAATTTCCCAGCTACAGCTACAATTACGCCCAAGCCTTCGCGAACAGCATTCCGACCGCCGAGACGGTCGCCTTCACGACGGACCTCGGCTCGTCCGACGGGGTGGACTATGTCGGGGGGCTGATGGCCCACGAGCTTGCGCACCAATATTGGGCTCATCAGCTGACGCCCGCCAATGTGGAGGGCGGCGGCCTCCTCACCGAGACGCTCGCCCAATATTCGGCGATCATGGTGATGCGGAACGTCCTCGGCGAGGATCAGGCGCGGCGGCGGCTGCGCACGCAGCTTTCCGGCTACCTTTCGGGCCGGGCATGGGAGCAGCTGGAAGAAGTCCCGCTGATCCGGGTCGGGCACCAGAAATACCTGATGTACAACAAGGGCGCGCTGGCCATGTACCTGCTGCAGGAGCGGCTCGGCGAAGCGGCGGTGAACCGGGCGCTGAGGCGCCTGCTCGAAAAATACCGGTTCAAGTGCGCGCCCTACCCCCGCTCGCTCGATCTCGTCGCGGCGCTGCGCGCGGAGGCCAAGCGCCCAGAAGACCAGGCGCTGATCACCGACCTGTTCGAGCGCATCGCCCTCTACGACCTCAAGGCGGCGGCCCCCCAGGCGCGGCGCCGGGCGGACGGGAAATGGGAGGTGACGGTGCCGGTCGAGGCGCGCAAATTCTACGCCGACGCCCAAGGCGCGGAAACCGAGGCGCCGCTCGCCGACCGCATCGAGATCGGCCTGTTCACCGCCGAGCCCGGCGGCGGCGCGTTCGACCGGCGGCACGTCCTCCTGATGCAGCGCCAGCCGATCCGGTCCGGCCGGCAGGTGCTGACGTTCGTCGTCGACCGCAAGCCGACCCATGCCGGCATCGACCCCTACAACCTCTACATCGACCGCAACGCGGCGGACAATGTCGCCCCGGTGCAGGAGGGGTGAAGGCGGATCCGGGCCGTATGGACGAGGCCGCCGCCCCGGCGCCGGCGCCGCCTCCGCCAGCGGCGGCGCTTCCTGCACCGCGTCACGGCTGATGGTTTCGACCCAGCCTTCGATCAAGTCGTAGTCGGCGCCATGGTCGCGTGCTGCCATTGACGCGGCGTCAACGATCCCTCGGTACACCGGCCCCATGCATCGGCTTCCCTTATTGAAGGCAATCGTGACCGGAGCGACCGCTTGGCTCGCGGTCTGCGCCGGCAGCCTTGTTCTGTTCTACATTTTGATCGTGGCGGCGATGGCAGGCGTTCTGGCAGGCGACACTCCTTTCCGTGCCGTGATGTCCCTCCCGGTGCTGAGCCTGTATCCCGTCCTGGGCTGGATCGGATGGCGCAGCAGCGGCTCAGTAATCGGTGCAACCCTTCCACCGGTTGTCCTCGGGCTGCTTCCGCCCGCTCTTATGAACCTGGTGGCGGATCGGCAGGCAGCCTCGTACATCGCCGGCGACGCTCCATTCGTTCCCATCATCGAGCGGCCGCGAAGCATCGCAATCTTGGGGCGCAGAGGAGGCTCTTCCGAGGATCCGGCCGCCTGCGAGACCTTGTGCCAGCGCCTCCTCTACGGAGCAGGCGTCGCCGAGGTGATCATGGGTGGAGAGCTGGATAGCAATCGCACGGCGCCCGAGGTCAAGCGTGTGCGGTACCGGATAGAGAGGCGGCAAAGTTGCCCGGCAGCGACGGTTCCTGACGCCGGAGCGATCAGCGGGGAGCATCAGAGGTGGCGCAACTCGGTCTCGACGGCGGTCCGGTTGCGCATCGCGGAGGGAGAGTGCCTGATCGCGGAGCCGATCGGGTCGATCGCTCCGGATATCCTCTGGATCGAGCGAGATCTCACGAGGTCGACCGTGCAGCCCTCGCTGCTCGAACCTCGTCTGTTCCGAATGGAACTGCTGAGGCGTACGAGCGCCGGCTACGTCACGCACGGCCGGCACACACGCGTCGATCGCCGTCGAGCGGCCTTCCCTTTCTCCGGCGGCGCATCACTCGCCGGATTTTTCCTCCGCAGCACCACTGCCGACGACCCAAGGCCGTTTCCGGCAACGCCTCTCCAAAGCGTTCTCCGACCGTGGCTCGTTGCCCCCGCCGGCGTGCCCGACCCGCGGATGCGCGAGTTGGTCGACGATGCACTCGACCGACCCGCCCCTGCCGGCGACCCGGCTTTACCCGAGACCGCACGCGAGCAGCTCTTCTGGGCTTATCTGGACCGAATGGCGGAGAAGGAAACCGCAGCGGAGCGCTCCGATGGCGAACGTCTTGCCAGAATCCTGGCGGAGCCCTCGTTCTTGCCGCAGCGTCGCGCGAGGGAAATCGGCGCCACGCTAGGGCAGGCGCTCGAAAACAGTCCGGCGCCCCGTCTGGCAGGCGATGCTATTCTGCGTCGCGCACTGCAGATCGACCTGAACAAGGATCAAGCGCTTCTGAGCGCGCTTTCGGAAGCACTCGACTGGCTGCCACGCAATACCTACGAGGCGCCATCGCCTCTCCTTGAGCAACTCGTTGCCGAGCCCCGGCGCCGGGGGCGCATGCCCGCGGCCGTCGGACGGCTCGCCGATCAGGGCGCGCAGGCCGCGCCGGCCTTGCTGGCGATCCTGGCGCACGACCTGCCGCGGCGGCGTGAATGGAATGCCTATCCGGGCGTCGGAGAGTCCGCCCGCCGAGGTGTCCGGGCCTTGTGCCGCATCGCGCCCGTCACCGGTCCGCGGTGGTCGCAGAGCACGCTTGATCTCGTTCGCTTCCTCCCGCCCGAATCGGGCTCCGGCGATGCCGACCTCCGCAGGCAGATCGAACGCGCGGCGGCGGTGATGGCCGGCGCCGAACCGCGGCGCACGACTGAGGGCGGGCGCCAATACGACACCTGCTGATCGGGCCCAGACGCCAACGCGCCGCGGAGCGCATCCGGCGGGTGGCGGAAGCGATCGGGGGATGACCCGTCGAGGGCCGCTCCCGCCGGGCCGCTCCGGACCGGCGCCGCCGCGAGTCGCGGCGTCCGCAACGCTTGACAACGATATTGACTCCCTAACCCCCCCGCCGCTCCCGCTCCGACTCCAGCAGCTGATCGAGCTTGACGTGCAGCGCGAGTATCTCGAGTTCGGCCTTGAGGTTGATCTCGAAATCGCGCCGCGCCTGCCGCCGGTCGCGTACGGCAAGCCGGTTCTGGCTCATCATGATGATCGGGGCCTGGATGGCTGCCAGCATGGAGAGAAGCAGGTTCAGGAAAATATAGGGATAGGGGTCGAACGGACGCGTCAGCATCCACGAATTGAGCGATGCCCAGAGCAGCAGCACGGCGGCGAAACCGATGATGAAGCTCCACGAACCGCCGATCCGGGCCACCGTGTCGGAGAGACGCTCGTGCCATTTCAGCTCCTCCTCGAAGAGCGGCGCCCGGGGGAGCGGATTCCGGTGGCGCCGCACGGCGCGCTCGATGATCTGGCGCTCCCGCTCCCCGAGCTGCTCCGGCGGCGTCGACAACAGGTCCTCGGCAAGCTGGAGGATGAAATAATCCCGGCCGTTCATCGGCGGCTCCGCCCCGCATCAGGCCTTGCCGGTGGCCGCTCGCCACGCGTTTCGGCCGGCGCATGCACGACACAGCCCGCGTGCGGGTCCGGATGACCGGCGATGATTGCGACGTGCGCCATGGAGCCTCCCCTCCGCCGACCTGTTCCACCCTCGCCGGGGGCGCGGCATCAGGAATGTTCCGTATGCAGCGCTTGTCCCGAGGCCCAATGCGGATGAGCAGCGGGCGCGGAGGTTTGCAGGCAGAGGTGCTGTCGCGGCTGGGCGTCCTTCAGGCGCAGGCGGCGCTGGCGAGCCGATGCCCGTGGGCCCGGCCATCAGCTCGGCTTCGAAGCCGGCAGACCCCGAGGGGGAATTCAAAGGTGCGGCGGTCCCCATGCGCGGGCCGCAACGGCTCGGCTGTTCCGAGGCCTGAGACAGAAAATGGT
>JBKBVA010000064.1:0-10810 GCA_046289665.1 Allosphingosinicella sp. | reverse complement strand
AACCCGGCGTCTGTCTGGCAACCTCGGGGCCAGGGGCGACCAACCTCGTCACCGGCATCGCCAATGCCTTCATGGACAGCGTGCCGATGGTGGCGATCACCGGCCAGGTCGCCTCGCCTCTGATCGGCACCGACGCCTTCCAGGAAGTCGACATTTTCGGGATCACTCTGCCGATCGTGAAGCACAGCTTCCTGGTCCGCCGGACCGAGGACATAGCGCGCATCTTCGCCGAGGCCTTCCGCACCGCCACCAGTGGGCGGCCGGGGCCGGTGCTGATCGATCTGCCGAAGGACGTCGGGATGATCGCCGCCGTGCCCGCGCCGTTCCAACTGGGGGAGATCGAAGCCGAGGACATCAACGCTGCTGCGGTGGCGGCGGCGAATGCACTGATCGCCGAGGCGAAGGCGCCGGTCCTCTATTTCGGCGGCGGCGTCGCCATCGCCCGCGCCGAGCGGGCGCTGCGGGATTTCGCGAGGCGCACCGGCATGCCTTCGGTGGCGACTTTGAAGGGGCTGGGCGCGATCCCGACCGACGAGGCGGGGTTCCTCGGCATGCTCGGCATGCACGGCACGCGGGCGGCGAACATCGCCATCGACAATTGCGACTTGCTGGTCTGCGTCGGCGCGCGCTTCGACGACCGGGCGACGGGCAAGCTCGCCACCTTCGCCCCGCGCGCCAGGGTGATCCACATCGACGGCGATCCGGCCGAGATCGGCAAGCTGCGGCGCGCCGAGGTCGGCATCGCCGGCGACCTCACGGCGATTCTCGACGCGCTGAGCGCGGTGCCGCAGGCCGAGGGCTGGACGGAGCAGTGCCGGGCGCAGAAGGCTTTGTGGGCGCCGAGCTACGACGCGCCGGGCAGCGGCATCTACGCGCCGGCCATGCTGAAATTGCTCTCCGAAGCGGCAGGCGACAAAGCGATCTTCACCTGCGACGTCGGCCAGCACCAGATGTGGGTCGCGCAGCATTGCCGCTTCGTCCGGCCGCAGGCGCACCTCACCAGCGCCGGGCTCGGCACGATGGGCTACGGCATCCCGGCCGGCGTGGGCGCGTTGCTGGCCGAGCCGGAAGCGACGGTGATCACCGTGACGGGCGACGGCTCGATCATGATGAACATCCACGAGCTTGCGACGCTGCGGCGTTACCGGCTGCCCTTGAAGATCCTGCTGCTCGACAATTCGCAGCTCGGCATGGTCCGCCAGTGGCAGGAATTGTTCTTCGAGGAGAATTTCTCGGAGATCGACCTCAGCGACAATCCCGATTTCGCCGAGCTCGCCCGCGCCTTCGGCATCGAGGCGTTCACGATCGACCACCGCTCCGAAGTGGAGGGCGCGGTCGCGCGGCTGCTCGCCACCGACGGGCCGATCCTGTGCCACGCCCGCATCGATCCGCGCGCCAACGTCTGGCCTTTGGTGCCGCCCAACAGCTCGAACGTGCAGATGATGGAGCGAGGGCGATGAGCGCCCGCATCGACATCGGCTTCGCCCCCGCCGAGGGCGCGGTGCTGCGCATGCTCGGCCTGGTCGAACGCCGCGGCTTCGCTTTGCGCGCCGTTGCCATGTCCGAAGCCGAAGGCGTGCTCAGCATCGACGTCGAGCCGCGCGACGCCGGCCGCCGCCTCGACGTGATCGCCGCCCAGCTTCGCCGCCTCGCCGAAGTCCGCACCGTCACCACCCACGAACAAGGCCACAGCCGATGACGCCCCAGGTCCGCATCTTCGACACCACATTGCGCGACGGCGAGCAGGCCCCGGGCTTCTCGATGACGCCCGAAGGCAAATTGCGCATGGCCAAGGCGCTCGCGGCGCTGCGGGTGGACGTGATCGAGGCCGGCTTCGCCGCCGCCTCGCCGGGCGACGCCCGCTCGATCGCCGAGATCGCGCAGCGCATCGAGGGGCCGGTCATCTGCTCGCTGGCCCGGGCGACGCGGAACGACATCGTCGCCGCCGCCGGCGCCCTCGCCGCGGCGCCCAGCAAGCGCATCCATGTCTTCATCGGCACCTCCCCGCTCCACCGCGAGGCGAAGCTGCACATGCGCGCCGACGAGGTGATCGAGGCGATCCGGGCGTCGGTCTCCTATGCGCGCGAATTCACCGACGACATCGAATTCTCGGCCGAGGACGCGATCCGCACCGAGCGCGACTTCCTCGCCCACGCTTTGTCGGTGGCCGCCGAGGCGGGCGCCACGGTGCTGAACGTGCCGGACACGGTCGGCTACACCACGCCCGACGAGATTTACGACCTGTTCCGCTTCCTCGACGGCGCCGTCGACCGGCCGGCGGAGGCGATCTTCTCGGCCCATTGCCACGACGATCTCGGCATGGCGGTGGCCAATTCGCTGGCGGCGGTGCGGGCTGGGGCGCGGCAGGTCGAGTGCGCCGTCAACGGCATCGGCGAGCGGGCGGGCAATTGCGCGCTGGAAGATGTGGTGATGGCGATCCGCACGCGCGCCGACGCCTTCAACGTCTCGACCAATATCGACACGACCCGGATCATGGCGGCGAGCCGGACGCTGGCGCAGGTCACCAACACGCCGGCGCCGCGCAACAAGTCGATCGTAGGGGCCAATGCCTTCGCCCACGAATCGGGCATCCACCAGCACGGCGTCCTCCAGAATCGCGAGACCTACGAGATCATGAAACCCGAAGATGTCGGCCTCACCACCGACGGTATCGTGCTCGGCAAGCATAGCGGCCGGCACGCGCTCGCGGCCCGCGCGCAGGCTTTGGGCTTCGTGCTGGAGGGCGAACGGCTCGACCGCGCCTTCCGCGCCTTCAAGGACGTGGCGGACGAGGTGGGCATCGTCGATGCCGCGCGGCTGCTGGCCATCCTCGGCGAGCAGGAGAATGGCCGCGCGCCGCGGCTGTGGAAGCTGTCCAAGGTCGACATACGCGCGCCGGTCTCGCCCAATGCCTGGCCGGTCGCGCGGGTCGAGCTGGAGCACGGGACGCGCGGGCGGGTGACCGACATCGCCTCCGCGCCCGGCGCGCTCGACGCCGCCTTCGCCGCGGTCAGCCAGATGATCCGCGTCCCGGCCCGCGTCGACACGCTCGAGATGCAATATGTCGCCGCCGATCCGGACGAGCCGGCCGAGGACGGCCAGGGCGCCAACGTCCTCGTCGAGATCGCCATCGAGGTCGAAGGCGAGATCTTCGCCGGCCGGGCGCGGGCGCGCGACATCCTCCCCTGCTGCGTCGCCGCCTACATCGACGCCGCCAGCAATGCCGAGGCGGTGCGTCGCCTCAGGAACCAGTCGAACAAGGAAGTGGAAGCGGCATGATCGACATCGTCATTCTGCCCGGCGACGGCGTCGGGCCCGAAGTCACGCGCGAGGCGGTGGCCTGCCTCGCCTACCTCTCCGAGCATCGCGGCCTCGGCCTGCGCTTCGAGGAACGCGATTTCGGCGGCGCGGCGATCGACCGGCACGGCGACCCGTTGCCGGAGGAGACGCTGGCGGCGTGCCGGGAGGCCGACGCGGTGCTGCTCGGCGCCGTCGGCGGCGCGCAATGGGACGACGCGCCGGTGCGGCCCGAGGCGGGGCTGCTGCGCATCCGTTCCGAGCTCGGCCTGTTCGCCAACCTGCGGCCCGCCAGGGTGCATCGCGGTCTGGAGAGCCTGTCGCCGCTGCGCGCCGACCTTGCCCAAGGCGCGGACGTGCTGGTCGTGCGCGAGCTGACCGGCGGCATCTATTTCGGCGAGCGCGTCGAGGGCCGCGAGGAAGCGTCGGACCTGTGCGTCTACAGCCGCGCCGAGGTGGAGCGGATCGCCCATGTCGCCTTCCGCGCGGCGCGGCAGCGGCGGGGGCACGTCACCTCGGTCGACAAGGCCAATGTGATGGCGACCTCGCGGCTGTGGCGGAGCGTCGTTGGCGAGGTGGCGGAAAGCTATCCGGACGTGCCGCTCGACCATATGTATGTCGACGCCTGCGCGATGGCTCTGGTCACCAACCCGCGGCGCTTCAGCGTCATCCTCACCGAGAATCTGTTCGGCGACATCCTCTCGGACGAGCTGTCGGTGATCGGCGGCTCGATCGGCCTGCTCGGCTCCGCGAGCATCGGCGGTGAGGGGCCCGCCCTGTTCGAGCCGATCCACGGCTCGGCGCCCGACATTGCCGGGCTCGACATCGCCAATCCGAGCGGAGCGATCGCCAGCGCGGCGCTGCTGCTGGAGCATCTCGGCCTCGGCGACATGGCGGCGATCCTCGGCTATGCGCTGCAGGACACGCTGGTGCAGGGCGTGCGCACCGCCGATCTCGGCGGCACCGCGCGCTGCTCCGAATTCGGCGCGCGGGTGCGGGTCAATCTCGGCGCGCGGCTGGCGCGGCACGACGCCCATCTCGAGCTGGTCGCGATGAACCGGGGCTGCTGCGGATGAGCGCAGCGCGCACTCTCTACGAGAAGATCTGGGACGCGCACGTGGTGGAGCGGCGGCCGGACGGGACGTGCCTCGTCTATATCGACCGGCACCTCGTCCACGAGGTCACCTCGCCCCAGGCCTTCGAGGGGCTGCGCGCGGCGGGGCGCAAGGTGCGGCGGCCGGATCTGACGCTCGCCGTCGCCGATCACAATCTGCCGACGACCGCGCCGCGGCTGCCGGTGGCGGACCGCGACAGCGCCGAGCAGCTCGCCGCGCTGGAGGCGAACGTCGCCGAGTTCGGCGTGCCGTACATAGAGGCGGATGCGGCCGAGCAGGGGATCGTCCACGTGGTGGGGCCGGAGCAGGGCTTCACCCTGCCGGGCACCACAATCGTCTGCGGCGACAGCCATACGGCGGCGCACGGGGCGCTCGGCGCCCTCGCCTTCGGCATCGGCACCAGCGAGGTCGAGCATGTGCTGGCGACGCAGACCTTGCTGCTCAAGCCGTCGAAGACGCTGGAGGTGCGGGTCGAGGGCAGCCTCGGCTTCGGCGTCTCGGCCAAGGACGTGGTGCTGGCGGTGGTGGCGCGGCTCGGCGCGGCCGGCGGGGCGGGGCACGTCATTGAATATCGCGGCGACACGTTCGAAGGGATGAGCGTCGAAGGGCGGCTGACCGTCGCCAACATGTCCATCGAGGCCGGCGCCCGCTCCGGCCTGTTCGCGCCGGACGAGAAGAGCTTCGCCTATCTGAAGGGCCGGCCGATGGCCCCGCAAGGAGAGGCGTGGGAGCGCGCGGTGGAGGCGTGGCGGGAGCTGAGGAGCGACGAGGGCGCCGCCTTCGACCGCAGCGTGCGGATCGACGCGTCCGACATCGCGCCCACGGTGACATGGGGCACCAGCCCCGACGACAGCGTGGCCATTACCGGCGCCGTGCCGGACCCGGAGAGCTTCGCCGACCCGGCGCGCCGCGCGGCGGCCGAGAAGGCGCTGGCTTATATGGGCCTCAGGGCCGGCCAGCGGCTGGAGGATGTGGCGGTGGAGCACATCTTCATCGGCAGCTGCACCAACAGCCGCATCGAGGATTTGCGCGCCGCCGCCGACGTGCTGCGCGGGCGGCGGGTGGCGGACGGCATCCGCCAGGCTTTGGTCGTGCCGGGGTCCGGGCTGGTCAAGCGCCAGGCCGAGGCCGAGGGGCTGGATCGGATCTTCACCGAGGCCGGCTTCGAATGGCGCGAGCCCGGCTGCTCGATGTGCCTCGCGATGAACCCGGACAGGGTGCCGCCGCAGGAGCGCTGCGCCTCCACCTCCAACCGCAATTTCGTGGGCCGCCAGGGCCCCGGCGCGCGCACCCATTTGCTCTCCCCCGCCATGGCGGCGGCGGCGGCGGTGACGGGGCGGCTCGCCGACGTCCGGGAGCTGGTGCGATGAGGCCGTTCACCCGCGTCGAGGGCCGCGCCATCCCGCTCGGCCTCGCCAATGTCGACACCGACGTCATCATCCCGGCCCGGCACCTGAAGACGATCCGGCGCGCCGGCCTCGGCCGCTTCGCCTTCAAGACGCTGCGGGCGGAGCCGGGCAATGCGTTCGACGCGAACCCCGGCGCGCCGATCCTGATCGCCGGCGCCAATTTCGGCTGCGGATCGAGCCGGGAGCATGCCGCCTGGGCGCTCGCCGACCTCGGCATAAGGGCGGTGATCGCGCCGTCCTTCTCGGATATTTTTTCGGGCAATGCTTTCAAGAACGGGATCCTGACGGTAGAGTTGCCGCAGGCGGCCGTGGACCGGCTGCTGAGGGTCGCGGGGGGCTATCCCCTCGCAATTGACCTCGAGGCGATGACGGTCGGCTCGCCGCTCGGCGACAGCTTCGTCTTCGAATTGGATACATTCCGGCGGGACTGCCTGCTGGGGGGACTCGACGAAATCGCCCTGACGCTCGCCTCCGAGGCGGCGATCCGGGCCTATGAGATGCGGACGGGAATCTGACGATGGCGAAGGCGCCGCAGAGGCAGGGCCTCTACGACCCGAGGAACGAGAAGGACGCGTGCGGCGTCGGCTTCATCGCCCACATCAAGGGCGAGAAATCGAACGACATCATCCGCGACGGCCTCGATATTCTCGCCAATCTTGACCATCGCGGCGCGGTCGGCGCCGATCCGTTGATCGGCGACGGCGCCGGCTGCCTGATACAGATTCCGGACGCTTTGTTCCGCCACTGGGCGGAAGGGCAGGCGCTGACGCTGCCGCCCGAGGGCGACTATGCCGTCGCCATGTGCTTCCTGCCGCGCGACGCGGCGGCGCGGGCCGAGGCGATCGCGCGCCTGGAGCGCTATGTCGAGATTGAGGGGCAGATCATGGTCGGCTGGCGCGACGTGCCGGTCGACACGGCCGGCATGAGCCCGACCATCGTCGCCGAGATGCCGTGCATCCGCCAGGCGGTGGTGGCGCGCGGGCCCCGGGTGAAGGACCAGGACGCCTTCGAGCGCAAGATCCTCACCATCCGCAAGCAGACCCAGAACCCGCTCTCCGAGCTGGCCGAGCAGCGCGACCTGCCGGGCCTCGCGGATTTCTACATCCCCAGCTTCTCGAGCCGCACCATCGTCTACAAGGGCCTGCTCCTCGCCACCCAGGTCGGGACCTTCTACAAGGACCTGCTGAACCCGCTGACCAGGTCGGCGCTGGCGATGGTGCACCAGCGTTTTTCGACCAACACCTTCCCTTCGTGGAAGCTCGCCCACCCGTTCCGCTTCATCGCCCACAATGGCGAGATCAATACGGTGCGCGGCAACGTCAACTGGATGAACGCGCGCCGCCGCACGCTCGAATCGCCTTTGCTGGGCGCGGACCTCGACAAGATGTGGCCCTTGATCCCGCACGGCCAGTCGGACACCGCGAGCCTCGACAATGCTTTGGAGCTGCTCGTCGCCGGCGGCTATTCGCTGCCCCACGCGGTGATGATGCTGATCCCGGAAGCCTGGGCCGGCAACGCCCAGATGGAGCCGGCCCGCCGCGCCTTCTACGAATATCATGCGGCCCTGATGGAGCCGTGGGACGGGCCCGCGGCCATCGCCTTCACCGACGGCCGGCACGTCGGCGCGACGCTCGACAGGAACGGCCTCAGGCCCGCCCGCTTCACCGTCACCGACGACGACCGCATCATCATGGCCTCGGAGAGCGGCACCCTGCCGATCCCGGAGGAGAGGATCGTGCGCAAGTGGCGGCTGCAGCCGGGGCGGATGCTGCTCATCGACCTCGAAGAGGGCCGCATCGTCGAGGACGAGGAGGTGAAGTCCTCCCTCGCGTCGGCCGAGCCTTATGGCGAGTGGCTGCGCGACACCCAGTTCAAGCTCGAGGAGCTGCCGGCGAGCCCCAACCCGCCCGCCGAAGCGCGCGAGGAAGCCGGGCTGCGGCGCGCGCAGAAGGCGTTCGGATACAGCGAGGAGGATCTGAAGCTGTTCCTCGCGCCGATGGGCCGGATCGCCGACGATCCGATCGGATCGATGGGCACCGACACGCCGATCGCGATCCTCTCGACGCGCCCGCGCCTGCTCTACGATTATTTCCACCAGAATTTCGCGCAGGTGACGAACCCGCCGATCGATCCGATCCGCGAGGCGATGGTGATGAGCCTCGTCTCGATGATCGGGCCGCGGCCGAACCTGCTCGGCCGGCAGGCGGGTACGCACAAGCGCCTGGAAGTCTCGCAGCCTATCCTTACCAACGAGGATCTGGAGAAGATCCGATCGATCCGCGACGTGCTCGACGGCGCCTTCCGCACCCGCACGCTCGACGCCACCTGGCCCGAGGGCGGCGGCGGCAAGGCGCTGGAGGCGGCGCTGCAGCGGCTGTGCTGGGAGGCGACCGAGGCGGTGCTCGCCGACATCAACGTCCTGATCCTGTCGGACCGGGCGACGGGGCCGGACCGGGTGCCGATCCCCGCCGCGCTGGCGACGGGCGCCGTCCACCACCACCTCATCCGCCAGGGCCTGAGGATGCAGACCGGCCTCGTCGTCGAGACCGGCGAGGCGCGCGAGGTCCACCATTTCTGCGTGCTGGCCGGCTACGGGGCCGAGGCGGTGAACCCCTATCTCGCCTTCGAGACGCTGGAGGCGCTGCGGGCGAAAGGCGAGGTGCCCCTCGACGCCGAGGCGGTGCGCGCCAACTACATCAAGGCGGCCGGCAAGGGTGTGCTCAAGGTGATGTCGAAAATGGGCATCTCCACCTACCAGAGCTATTGCGGCGCGCAGATCTTCGACGCGGTCGGGCTGTCGGGCGGGTTCGTCGAGAAATATTTCACCGGCACCGCGACGATGATCGAGGGCGCCGGGATAGAGGAGATCGCCGCCGAGGCGGCCGCCCGGCACCGCGAGGCCTATGGCAAGGCCGATGCGGCGCTGCCGATCGGCGGAGCCTACGCCTACCGGATCGGCGGCGAGGAGCATGCCTGGACGCCGAACAGCGTCGCCGACCTCCAGCATGCGGTGCGCGGCAACATCCCGGAAAAGTACCGGCTGTTCGCCGAGAGCATCAACCAGCAGAGCCGCCGGCTGCTGACCATCCGCGGGCTGCTCGACCTGAAGCCGCTCGGGCCGCCCGTGCCGCTCGACGAGGTCGAGCCGGCGAGCGAGATCGTCGGGCGATTCTCGACCGGGGCGATGAGCTTCGGCTCGATCAGCCGCGAGGCCCATACGACGCTCGCCGTCGCGATGAACCGGATCGGCGGACGCTCCAACACCGGCGAGGGCGGCGAGGAGCGCGACCGCTTCGTAGCCCTTGCGAACGGCGATTCGATGCGCTCGGCGATCAAGCAGGTCGCCTCGGGCCGCTTCGGCGTGACGACCGAATATCTGGTCAATGCCGACGATCTCCAGATCAAGATCGCGCAGGGCGCCAAGCCCGGCGAGGGCGGGCAGCTGCCCGGCCACAAGGTCGACCGGCACATCGCCGCGGTGCGCCATTCGACGCCGGGCGTCGGGCTGATCTCGCCGCCGCCGCACCACGACATCTATTCGATCGAGGACATCGCCCAGCTGATCCACGATCTGAAGAACGTGAACGCCGCCGCGCGCATTTCGGTGAAGCTGGTGTCCGAGGTCGGCGTCGGCACCGTCGCGGCGGGCGTCGCCAAGGCGATGGCCGACCATATCACCATCTCCGGCTTCGAAGGCGGCACCGGCGCCTCGCCGCTCACCTCGCTCACCCATGCCGGCCTCCCCTGGGAGATCGGCCTCGCCGAGACGCAGCAGACGCTCGTCCTCAACGGCTTGCGCGGCCGCATCTCGGTGCAGGCGGACGGCGGACTGAGGACCGGGCGGGACGTGGCGATCGCGGCGATCCTCGGCGCCGACGAATTCGGCTTCGCCACCGCCCCGCTGGTCGCCGCCGGCTGCATCATGATGCGCAAGTGCCATCTCAACACCTGCCCGGTCGGCGTCGCCACCCAGGATCCGGTGCTGCGCAAGCGTTTCACCGGCCAGCCGGAGCATGTGATCAATTACTTCTTCTTCGTCGCCGAGGAGCTGCGGGCGATCATGGCGTCGCTCGGCGTGCGGCGGCTGGAAGAGATGATCGGCCGCCCCGAGCTGCTCGACCCGCGCGCGGCGGTCGATCAGTGGAAGGCGCAGGGGCTCGACCTCTCCCGCCTGCTTCACGTGCCGGCGGCCGACCCGCAGGCGGCGCGCTGGAACAGCGAGCGGCAGAGCCACGATCTGGACGGCGTGTTCGACCACGACCTCATAGAAGCCGCCGCCCCCGCGCTGGAGCGGGGGGAGCCGGTGGTCATCGCGCGCCCGGTGCGCAACATCCACCGCAGCGTCGGCACCATGCTCTCGGGCGAGGTGGCGCGGCGCCACGGTCATGAAGGCCTGCCGCAGGATGCGATCCGCGTCCGCCTCACCGGCACGGTCGGCCAGAGCTTCGGCGCCTTCCTCGCCCACGGCGTCACGCTCGAGCTGACCGGCGACGCCAACGACTATGTCGGCAAGGGTCTCTCCGGCGGCCGCATCGTCGTCCGCCAGCCGGAGGAGGCCGGGCGCGACGCGGCGGCGAACATCATCGTCGGCAACACCGTCCTCTACGGCGCCATCGCGGGCGAGGCTTACTTCAACGGGGTTGCCGGCGAGCGCTTCGCGGTGCGCAATTCGGGCGCGGTCGCGGTGGCCGAGGGCGCGGGCGACCATGCCTGCGAATATATGACCGGCGGCGTGGTGCTGATCCTCGGCGCGGTCGGGCGCAACTTCGCGGCCGGCATGTCGGGCGGCATCGCCTATGTGTGGGACCCGGAGGGCCGGCTCGAAGGCCAGTGCAACAAGGCCGGAGTGGAGCTCGAGCGGATCGCGCCCGCCGGCACCTCCTGGGGCGACGACGCGCCGCGCGGGCGCGCCGCCGGCGTCCACGACAACAGCATGGGCAATCCGCTGCGCTGGGATGCGGAGCGGCTGCGCACCCTGCTGGAGCGCCA